>JAZSIW010000118.1:0-5233 GCA_045534025.1 Eubacteriales bacterium
AAGAGAACGCTGGTGGTGTGTGCGCCCATGTTGTGATAGTATCTGTCATCTGTTGCGTTATACTTAGGAATGGGAAGGAAGCCAAAGCTGTCTTTCATATCTCTGAAGTAGGGGAGGTGAATAAGGGAGGTCATATAGAAGAGGCCTCTGCCTTCTTTAAAGGCGTTTGTAACGGTCTTTTCGTATACGTCTTCACCTTCATACTTAGTTACATAAACATCGAGGTTAGCAACAAGTACGTCGTTGGTGTTGAGATAAAGGTTAACTGCGTCGGTAAGCGCAGAGTAGCCGGTGCCGCTTGCAAGGTCAAATACAGGTTCGTCGTTTGCGTTCTTGTCAACGATCTTGCTGCCGCTTGCGAGGAAGTGGTTGTAAAGGTTGGAAGTTTCGGTAAGCAAACCGTAAACGTCAAACTCGTCTCTTACGCCGTCAGCGTTAGCATCGGAGCCGAAACCTGTAACGAGATTCTTGAACTCTTCAAAGGTCCAATTGTCGTTCAAAGCCATATCGTAAAGCGCCTGAACGTCGCCGCCGTTTCTTTCATAAAGGTCTTTGTTGAAAAGAAGAACGAAAGTACCGTCGTTGTCGTAGGTGTTGATGTCACCCAGTGCATAGTAAAGCTCGCCGCAGATGGAAAGGTCGTCAACTGCGTTCTGGTCCCACCAAGGCTGTTTGAAATCAATACCTAAATCATTAAGATCAGCAAGCAAGCCGTCTTCTACAAAAGCATAGTAGTAATAATAAGACTCAAAGCAGAAGTCATATTCAGCAGTACCGCCGAGGATGTCTTCGTTAAGCATGGTACGAATGTTACCTGCTGTGTCGGTGTTCATTTCGCCGGTGATGGTACAGTTGTAGTCCTTCTGTACAGCATCAAGACCTTCTTCCTTTGCCTTGTTGATGTTGGTCATGGTGCCGTCTTCAGAGTCTTCCCAAATAACTTCACCCTGGAAGTCAATGGTAGGCTTACCATAGCCGAACCAACGCTGAAGAATATAAAACTCACGACCGCCCATATCGGTAGGGTCATCAAGTAAATCAGCATAAACTATATCAGTTTCGCCGCCTTGACCGTCGCTTGTGTCGGTAACGCTGCCCTGAATAGAGCCGCCGCTGTTTTGGGGAGCTTGGCTGGATTCGTCCTTCTCGTTAGTTCCCTCGCCGCCGCAAGCTACAAAGCATGTTGCGATGGTAAGAAGAGCTAACAGAGCACAAAGAATTTTTTTCATACTCTTTCTCCTTTTACAAGTTGATTGTTGTAAAAAGTATACCACATATTGCCGGTCAAGTCAATAGTTTTTTCTGTATATTTGCAAAAGAAAGCGTTTAATATATTTGGTATTATCGGACTTGACATAAGGTGTTGAAATGTTGTAAAATATTTATCGGGTGATTGTTACGAATACAACTGTGTATAATTTCAGAAATGACATAATTGACGAAGAAGCCCTTTTCAAATGTGCCGAATTGATAAAAAACGGTGGTTTGGTCGCTTTTCCTACCGAAACCGTTTATGGCTTGGGGTGTAATGCATTTGATAAAAATGCTGTGCGAAACTTATATACCGCAAAAATGCGTCCCCCTGTTAAACCCATAAGTGTTTGCGTACCTAATCTTTCGGTTGCTGAGACGGTTGCAGTGTTTTCGCCGAAAGCGAAAGCTTTATTTGCGGCGTTTATGCCGGGGCCTTTGACTTTGGTTCTGCCCAAGCGCCCGTGCGTACCGGATATAGTTACTGCAGGCCTTGACAGCGTGGGCATACGTGTGCCGTCCAATAAGGTAGCGCTCAGACTTTCGGAACTTTGCGGTGTTCCTATAGCTTTGCCTTCCGCAAATTTATCGGGCCAAGGGGCTTTGACGGACGGAAAGGCTGTTTTTAATGCGCTTAGCGGCAGAATTGATGCTGTGATTGACGCAGGAAGAACCGAGGTAGGGCAAGAGTCGACGATTGTTTCTTTGGTTGCAGAACCCAAAATAATAAGACAAGGTGCATTATCCTTCGATGCGCTGAAGCCATATTTGGAATAGTTAAACGAGGAGGCGTCGCTTATGATAATAATCGGACTGTGCGGCAGAAGCGGCAGCGGTAAAAGCACTGTTGCGAACTTTTGGCGACATATAGGCGCTGTACTTATAGATGCCGATGAGGTGTGCCATTACGTATACAGTAAAAATACGTGCTGTGTTGAAGAACTTTGTCGGTATTTCGGAAACGATGTGGCTGTTGACGGCGTTATTGTAAGACCTGTTCTTGCAAAACGGGCTTACGGCATAAAAGGCGGCGTTGCTCTTCTTAATAGCATAGCTCATAAATATATTTTGGAAGAAATAGAAAACAGGATAGCAAATGCCGAAAAAAGCGGCGCAGGCGTTGCGGTAATTGATGCACCTTTGCTGTTTGAGGCAGGACTTGACAAGCGCTGTCATATTGTTACTGCTGTTATATCTTCGGATGATGCACAGATTGCACGTCTTGTGGAAAGAGACGGAAAAAGCACAGAAGAGTTAAGCAAGCGTCTATCTGCACAGCTGGACAATTATGAGCTTTTAAAGCGTTGTCAATGCATCGTGAATAACAACGGAAGTATACAACAATTGCGTCATAAAGCGTATCTTGCGATGTTTTATATACAGTTAAAGCTAGGTTGCATAAAGAAGGACAAAAAGGGGCGTTTTTATGTTAAAAAGCAATATTAAGCGTTTGCTTTTGCTTTTGTTTGCAGTGGTAATAATGCTCGGCACTGCGTCTTGTAACGCAATTGAAAAATGCTTTTATCCGTTGGAATACGAAGAATACATATACAAATACGGCGAGATGTATGGTATCCCTTATGATTTGCTTGCTGCTGTAATAAAGGCGGAGAGCGGCTTTGAGGCCGATGCGGTATCCGATGCAGGTGCCGTCGGCCTGATGCAGCTTTTACCGGCTACCGCAGAAGAGCTTGCGCCGAAACTTAATATTGAGTATGACGAAGATATGCTGACCGACCCCGAAACCAACATTGCCTACGGAAGCTATTATCTTGCATATTTATATAAAAATTTGGGAAACAATTGGCAAACTGCCTGTGCCGCTTACAATGCAGGTATTGGCAGAGTTAAGGGGTGGCTTGAGGATGGTAGGTATTCCGATGACGGTAATAATTTAAAATATATTCCTTTCGAAGAAACAAGGAATTACCTGGAACGAATAGAAAAGAACAGAAACAAATATACAAAACTGTACTTTAGTTAAACGGAGGATATGAAAGATGACCGAAGAACTTAAAAACAAACTGCTTTATAAGGCGAAGAACGCTTATGATACTGCAAGTGCAGAAGAAATAAACGCTTTTGCCGTTGGGTACAAAAATTTTATGGACAGCTCAAAAACCGAAAGGGAAGCGGTGGCTTTTGCAAAAAAAGCGGCAGAAGAAAAGGGCTTTAAGCCTTTTGACCGTGCTGTAGCTTTAAAAGCAGGAGATAAAGTGTATTATGTAAACCGAGATAAGAGCATTGTATTGGCGGTTATAGGTAATGAAGCCGTAGAAAACGGTGCCAATATAGTGGTTGCTCACGTAGATAGCCCCAGGCTTGACTTAAAACAGCGTCCTCTTTATGAAGATGGAGGACTTGCGTATTTCAAGACCCATTATTACGGTGGCATAAAGAAGTATCAATGGACAGCAATGCCTTTGGCGCTGCACGGCACGGTTATTAAGGCTGACGGCGAAAAGATAAATATATCCTTAGGCGATAATGCGAATGAAGCAGCCTTTTATATAAGTGATTTGATGCCTCACATAGCCAAGGACCAGATAGATAAACCTCTCGGCACAGCTATAAGCGGCGAAGGGCTTAATATAATTGTCGGTTCCGTTCCCTGCAACGAGGAAAGCAACCCCGTAAAGCTTGCCGTGCTTAAGGCTCTGTACGAAAAATACGGAATTACCGAAAAAGATTTTATTACTGCTGAGATTTCTGCCGTGCCTGCCGACAACGCGAGAGATATCGGTTTTGACAGCGGTATGATTGCTGCTTACGGTCACGATGATCGCATTTGCGCATATCCATCTATGTGCGCATTGTTTGAAGAGGATATACCCCAACGCACTTGTATTTGTATTTTTGCCGATAAAGAAGAAATCGGCAGTTACGGTGTTACAGGTATGTCTTCTGCCGCCTATAAAAACTTCCTTTCGGATATCTGTGCATTAAGCGGTGCCAATTTCAGCGCATTTTGTGAGAACAGTGTTTGTCTTTCCGCCGACGTGGGCGGTGCTTACGATGCTTGTTACGGTGATGCATACGACGCTAAAAACTCCGCTTATGTTAACAAAGGTGTTGTTGTAACCAAGTATACGGGTGCAAGAGGTAAATCCGGGTCTTCCGACGCTTCTGCCGAGCTGGTTGCAAAAATTACCGGTGTTTTGGATAGGGAAGGCGTGGCTTGGCAAACAGGCGAATACGGTAAAGTTGATCAAGGCGGCGCAGGCACCGTTGCAACGGAAATAGCTTTGCTTAATATAGACGTAATTGATGTTGGGGTGCCCATTCTTTCCATGCATTCTCCTTATGAGCTGGCGTCCAAGGCAGACATTTATGCTATGTATAAAGCAGCAAAAGCGTTCTTTACATTGAAGTAGTTCCTTCTTGGAAGTATTGTTTTGAAAAAACGCAGGAGTTTGGATCGGATGCACAAATCGCAGCGTTTTTATCGTACGGCACGTGATTGTTTCCTGTAATTCGAGTCGAATTTGCCGAAAGGCGATGCTTTAAGTACCAATTAAAGATAAAATATTTAGGCTGTTACACTTCAAAATGTAACAGCCTTTATTTTTAACCTATTATACCGTCAGAACACACTACAGTGTATACAGCGGTATCTTTATCCCAATTTTCACCCTTGGGTATCGCAAGCCATTGTTCCATAGTGCCCGCATAGTTTATCTGCTTTAAGCTGTAACAGTATCCAAAAATCCATTTTTCTATTTTTGTTACTGCGATTGGGATATATATATTCTCCATGGATGAGCAAAAAGCAAATGCATCTTCTTCTATGTCGGTTACATTTTCGGGTAATATAATTTCCGTAATTCCTTGGCAGTCACGAAAAGAGTTAAGTCCTATAGCGGTTAAGCTGTCAGGTAGTGAGACCGTTTGCATTCCGTGTACGGAGAAGAAGGCGTAATCGCCAACGGAGGTAACTCCTTCTTCGATAACTAAAGACGTAATTGCTTCTTTATATTCCAGC
>JAZSIW010000033.1:0-9463 GCA_045534025.1 Eubacteriales bacterium
CCTTACTGTTGACCGCCATACGCACCACCTGACAGCCGCACTCCTCCAAGGACTTAAGCTGTGCAAGGCACGCTTCCTTATCTTCGGAGGGGGCGTTAAGCATTGACTGTATACTTATGGGGTTGCCGCCGCCGATGGCAAGCCCACGGGCTACTACGGTTTTAGATCTTCTCATCGTTACATCCCTATATTAAAAGCTTTTTTCTGCAATAAAACGGACTTAAAAAGCTACCTTCCAAATATCTTTAAACAAAACGAATACCATAAGCCCCATTACCAAAACCCAGCTTATAGCCATAAGCACCTGCTCTACCTTGGCAGGCAGAGGCTTGCGGCGGATACCCTCGATAACGTAAAGCACAAATCTGCCGCCGTCCAGCACGGGCAGAGGCAAAAGGTTGCACACGCCAAGGCTTAGGGAGATAAGCACCAAAAGGGTAAACAGGTATTCAATACCTGCACCTGCATCGGCATCTATTACCTCTATTGCGTCACCGACCTGCTCGCCGATGCCCACAGGGCCGGATAGTGCGTCGATACCGTATTTGCCCTTAAAGGTCTGTATAACGCTGTCCACCGTCATGGTAAGGGTGGAAACAGGCTGAAATACGGCGTTATACGCCACGGTGCCAAAGGTTTTTTCTTCTTGGTTAATATAAAAATCCATATAACCGCAGGTTATGCCTTGCTGGTTAATATTGTGGAATACTACGTTGTTTACGGTTATCTCTTTACCATCTCTTATCACCTTAACGTCGGCGGGGCCTACACCCTCGTTAAACACGCCGTAGAAAAGGTCGGTATACACACGACTGCGGTAGGAGCCAACCTTAACGATCTCGTCACCTTCCTTAAGTGCACCGCTGGCGGCAAGGGAAAGCTTGGTAAGGTCAACATCGTTCAAAACTATGGGGGCAGCCAAATAATGATGCCAGTTGTATTTTACGGTAACCGTGCCGCCCTTGTCCCCGTATTTTTCCACAAACTCCTCGGGGGTGGTGGCGGGGTCTATCTCTTCCTCACCCACCTTTAAAAGCTGAGCGTTTTTGATTATACCACCAAATCCTTTTTCAAAGCTTAACACCCCATCACGGGAGTAGAGGGGAAGATCCCCAAAGCTTTCGACGCTATGCTTTACATATTCAGGCTCGGTATAAATCTTATACCTGCGCTTAATGCCCACCTTATAGGTCTTGGAGTAATCTGCGCAAAGCTCTTCTACCGTGTCATAGTCCTTAACGGTTATATCCGTACCGTCCACGGTATAGATAATATCATCCTTTTTAAAATTGCCGCTGTCCTCACTAAGCTTAAACAGCTTTTCTTCCTCATCGTATACGAGGGGCAGGATGGAAAGCTTAACATCGCCGTATTCTATGGGGTTGATGATAGTACCACTGTTGCGGCGGATTATAATAAGCTCTTTTGCGTAGGGATTAGCCTTTATAAACCCTGCGACGTTGCCGTTTGTCTCGGCAAGATGACCGTCCACCGCATAGATTATATCGTCCTTCTGAAGTCCGCCGCCGTCCTCGGTAACGTAAAGCAGGCTGTGGTTGCTTACGGCGTTAACAGCAAATTCATCAACGGTGGTGCCGTATATCTCTGCCTGGAACACCACAATTATTGCCATTACAATAAGCCCAAGCAGTATGTTCATTGCAGGGCCTGCCAGCACCACAAGTATCCTTTGCCACACGGGCTTTTTGTTAAGAGGCGCTTTCCCTGCATCCTCGGGAGCGCTGCCGTCGTCATCCGACGCCTCGCCCACCATATCCACATAACCGCCGATAGGCAGCGCACGCAGGGTGAACTTGTTGTACTTGCCCTGCTTTTGAAAAATCTTGGGGCCCATGCCTATGGAGTACTCCCTTATACCCACCCCAAACAGGCGGGCAACAAGGTAATGCCCCAGCTCGTGTATGGCGATAAGCACGCCAAATATAAAAAGGGTTACGATAATAGTTAAAATAAGGCTCATTCTGTTACTCCAAAAAAAACGCTGTGTCAGCCTATAAGCTCGTATACACGCTGACGTGCCGCTATGTCTGCCGCTTCAATCTGCTCTATGGTAGGCTCTGCAACGGAGGTATGCTCCGTTGTAACCTTACTTACAATGTCCGAAATACCCGTAAAGGAAAGCTTGCCGCCCAAAAACAGCTCCACCGCCACCTCGTTTGCGCCGTTCATAGCGGCGGGAGTGGTACCGCCCTGCTTAGCCGCATAGCGGGCAAGGGGCAGAAGGGGGAATGCGTCGCCATCGGGGGGATAAAAGCTAAGACCGCCAAGGGTGGCAAAATCCAACTCTGCCGTAAGGGAGGGCTGCCTTTTGGGATATGTCAGGGCGTACTGTATGCAAAGGCGCATATCGGGTACACCCATCTGGGCGATTACTGCGTTATCCGCAAACACCGCCATGGAATGTATAATACTTTCCCTATGGATTATTACCTCAATTTTGTCCTCTGATACACCGAAGAGGTGCATCGCCTCAATAAGCTCCAAGCCCTTGTTCATCATGGTGGCGCTGTCGATAGTCACCTTGCTGCCCATGGACCAATTGGGGTGCTTAAGAGCGTCCGCCGGAGTAACGGACCTTAAAAACTCTTTATCTTTGCCGAAGAAGGGGCCGCCCGATGCGGTAAGAATAAGCTTTTTGGGCGCGGGCTGACCCTGCAGGCATTGAAAAATTGCGGAATGCTCGCTATCCACGGGCAAAATACCTTTTTTAGCCAAGGGCATAACCACGCTGCCGCCTGCCACAAGCGTCTCCTTGTTGGCAAGGGCAAGGGTCTTGTCTGCCTTAAGGCTTTCCACCGTGGGACGAAGCCCCCTTATACCCGTAAGGGCGTTGAGTACCGTGTCGCACTCGGTCTGCGCACCGAAGGAGTTAAGCGTGTCGTCACCCGTTACAACCTGCACCTCCGTATCGCCGAGGGCGGTTTTAAGGGCGCCGTAATGCTTTTCGCCGATATACGCATACTTGGGACTGAATCGGCGGCACTGCTCCTCAAGTAGCTTTACGTTGTTGCCTGCCGCCAAAGCGCCTACCTGTATACCTAAATTTTCTGCGGACTCTAAGGCCTGCGTGCCGATAGAGCCTGTTGAACCTAAAATACAAAGCTTCATAATATTACACCAATCCGGGGAAGAAATACCTTGCCGCAAAGATAAAAAGCAAGGTGGCAAGGGACAGGAACATTACGCTGTCAAAACGGTCCATAACGCCGCCGTGACCGGGGAACAGCTTGCCGTAGTCCTTAACGCCGAAGTCGCGCTTAAGGGCGGATGCGCTAAGGTCGCCCAGCTGAGCGATAAGGGAGGCGGGAACAGCAAGCGCCATACGCAACACATAATTAATGTCACTGCCGAAGGCAAGGTCCATAACAAGACCGTAAACGGCAAAGCCTACTACCGCACCCACGATACCGCTTATCATACCTGCAACGGTCTTTTTTGGGGAAAGATTGGGGCATAGCTTCTTTTTGCCGAAAAGCTTGCCGCCGAAGATGGCGAAGGTATCTGTCATCCAAGCGGCGATAAGTATAAGCAAATAGTCGTAAACCGCATAGTCACGCACCTTAACAAAGCTGTAGAAGGCGGCGGCGGCAAAGAAGGACATAGCCACCGTTGCCATAAGACGGGACGCCTTTACCTTGCCGAAGGCAAAAACGGAAACGCACATAATATAAAACACAAAAGCGGCGCTTGCCACAAAAACAAGGGTATAAACATGGGCGTTTTGGGGCACCGCACCCGGGAACATATCTTTTATTCTTGCACACACGGTCACAACAAAGCAATAGGCAGCGGCAGGCAGGTTTATGTACCAGAATTTAAGACCGCCAAAGCCTGCACAGCTTGCCAGCTCGTAACCTGCCACAGCGGCAAGCACACCGATAGCGATAGGAAAAACCGCCGTGGACGCAAAATACAGCACGGGGAAAAATATAATAAGGGCAACAATTGCCGTAATTACTCTTGTTTTCATAAGGAACACCTCAGTTTTATTTGCCGAACCTGCGTTTTCTTCTTCCGAACTCCTCTATAGCCTCATGCAGCTTGTCTTCGTCAAAGTCGGGCCAAAGGGTGTCGGAAAAATAATACTCTGCATAAGCGCTTTGCCACAGCAAAAAGTTGGATATGCGCTTTTCACCCCCTGTGCGAATGACCAAATCGGGGTCGGGCAGATGAGCAGTATATAGGCGGTCGGAAATAGCCTGTTCCGTAATATCCGTAACGCCTTCTTTTATCAGCGCCTCTACCGCTTGCTTTATCTCGTTCCTGCCGCCGTAGCTAAGAGCGATGCAAAGGGTAAGGCCTGTGTTGTTTTCAAGTTTATGTTGGCTTTCGATAAGGGCTTCCCTGCTTTTTTCGTCAAAATAGGAAAGGTCGCCCAGTATTCTAAGCTTTATATTTTTCTTCATCAATTCGGGCACATATTTAATGATATATGCGTGCATTATTTTAAGTATGCCCTCCACCTCTTCGGCATCTCTCTGCCAATTCTCGGTGGAAAAAGCGTAAACCGTAAGACATTCTATACCAAGGCGATCACAAGCGTCCACGGTTTTAACAAAGTTTTCGCTGCCTACCTTATGGCCTGCCGTACGGGGCATGGCACGGCGTGTCGCCCACCTGCCGTTGCCGTCCATTATTATGGCAACGTGGCGGGGCAATACCTTTATATCTGCTTGTTGCTTCTTTTTTCTGCCAAACAACGCCATGTTAAGTTCCCCCTTTGGTTTTTTGAGGGGTGACGGCCTGTTCAGCCGACACCCCTGCCTTTTAACTTAGATTTCCATTATCTCTGCTTTTTTCTTTTCGCTGACTTTATCTACTTCTTTGATGTACTTGTCGGTAAGGTCCTGTACTTCTTTTTCGCTTATCTTCTGCTCATCCTCGGTCATCTCGCTTGCCTTTTTCATATCCTTGCACTTGTCGTTGGCATCTCTGCGGATGTTACGAAGGGCAACCTTAGCGTCCTCACCCATATCGCGAACCTGCTTGCTAAGCTCTTTTCTGCGCTCTTCGGTAAGGGAGGGGAAAGCAAGACGAATGCTTTTGCCGTCGCTTTGAGGGGTGATGCCTATATCGGATGCCTGTATAGCCTTTTCCAACGCCTTAAGCACGGAAGGATCCCATGGAGTTATAAGCAAGGTTTTAGGGTCGGGGGACTTAACGTCTGCAACCTGATTTACGGGTGTGGGCACGCCGTAATAGGGCACGGAAACCTTGTCAAGCACCTTTGCACTGGCTCTGCCGACACGGATGCCTGCCAAATCCTCCTCATACACGGATATGGTTTTTTTCATTTTCTCCTCAAAAGGCTTAATGTCAAGTTTCATAAGGTTTAATTCCTTTCATGTATAATAGTGTTTTTATTACTCAAGGGTGAACAACGGTGCCCACATCCTCACCTAAAAGAGCACGGCGGATGTTGTCGGGGTCTTTAAGGGCAAACACCAACATGCCCATACCGTTTTCCTGACCCATACAGGATGCGGTGGCATCAACTGCTTTAAGCCCTCTTTCTATAACCTCGTCGTAGCTTATGCGACTAAAGCGCTTGGCGGCGGGGTTTTGCTTGGGGTCGCTGTCGTAAACACCGTCTATATTCTTGGCGCATAGAACAATGTCCGCCTCTATCTCCAAAGCCCTCAGCATAGCGCCCGTATCGGTGGAAAAATAGGGATTACCCGTACCGCATGCGAAAATAACCGCACTGCCGCCCTCCAGATACTTCTTTGCCAGCTCGGGAGAGTAAGGCTCTGCCAAGCGTTGCACCTGCAAAGGAGAAAGCACATGTGCGTCCAAGCCGCACTTAATAAGAGTATCCTGCACGGCGATAGAGTTGATAAGGGTTGCAAGCATGCCCATACCGTCACTGCGAGCGCGCTCTATATTAATGCCCTGTCTGCCGCGCCAAATATTGCCGCCGCCGATAACTATGGCTATCTGCGCGCCAAGGTCGGCACATTCTTTAACGGCACTGCAAACCTTGGTTGTAAATTCGCCGTCCAAAATGCCGTCGGGGGCGGAAAGCGCCTCGCCGGACAGTTTAAGCAGCACTCTTTTGTACTTTAAGCTCATTTTGCACCACTCTTTTCTTTATATTAGTTTAAACACGTTCCTTTAAAAAATCCTTTAATTGAGGCGATATGTAATCTGTCCACCCCAAAAGCTTTGCCGTAAGAACACTTACATAACAATTTTCGATATCTGCAGGTTCATAACGCATTATATCTTTATCAAAATACACCGCAGCTAAATCGTTGCCCTTGGCACTAAGCGTCTCCGCATACAGATCCACAGCGCCGTAGGCATGCAAAAGCTCGTGCATATACAGGGCGGGGCAGGCGAAAAAGTTACCGTCACCGGGGGGGCTGTAGAACATAACGCAAAATTCGTTAACATACTCGCCCTTTTCCTCAAAATAGCTGTCACAGGGAACACAAAAACTTCTGCCCTGACGGTTAAAATGAAACATTACGCAATAATTGCCGTTGTACCCATCGGGCAACAGGCTTTCAACAAAGGCGTCGTAACCGCCGTATTCCGCAAAGGATTGCTCTGCCCAGCTTGCACCGTTGCTGTAATGAGGCGCTTCAAGGGAAAGTTTAAGGTCCTTCCACAGATACTCAAAGCTAAGATCGTACACACCGTAGTCACCGCCCTGCCGTATTATGTAGGCACCCGCAGTCTCTACCATCTCCATAACGGTGTTGGCCGCCCTACCGTCCCAAACGTCGTCACCGTCGTTCACAAAAAGGTTTATCCAAAGGCAATTACCTTTAAGCTCTTTTGCGCTGCCCACGTTCTCGGTAATAACATCGTCCGACACCGAGGAGAGCACCGCTTCCTCATGCAAGAACAAAAGGCTGTCGTTAAGTCGGTATCCGTCGTCGGTCTCTACCATTTCAAAACTGTATATTTTAGGGCCCTTGCTGTACTGAAGCAGATAAATACCCTCTGACACCGTGCCGAGGCAGCTGATGCTTGCACCCTCTGTATCCGTATCAAAACCTGCGTTATAGCTACAGCAAAACTGAGTGTCGCCCAAATAGTTTTGTCTGAATGCGGGGCTGCCTATACGCGGATAGTTTTCCAAATACTCCAAAGCTATGCCGCTGTCCAAACTGTAAACAGAATAAAGCAGTTCTTTTAAAGCGGAAAATTTTTTGTATTTGCATTCATCACTGAGGGGATAATAAGCATCGCTTACAGCATAGCCATAGCTTGTCTTTTCCAAGCCCGTTGCATAAGGTGCCAAGGCCTGGTTGGCAAAAATATCAATAACCTGTGCGTCCAACGCCAAAAGTCGGACAGCTTCATCTACAAGCGCCCCGTACGGGTCACTTTCCGCAACGCTCTCTTCTGCAAAAGATGCTGTCGAGCTTTCATCCTCGCAGGGAATACTGCTTAAAGCTTCCGAAAGCGCCCCTTCCTGTGGGGAAAAATTACAGGAAGCAAGCAAAACACACAAGGAAAGCAGAAGTGCAGGCAATTTTAATTGTTTATGCATAAGCCTATTTTACTTTTTTGCAGATTTAAGGCTTTTTTCATACCAAAACAAAAAGTATGCTACAGCGCCCAAAACCAAAAATGCGCCGGAAAGCCACAAGCACCACTTAATCGTCCTGTCTATAACAGTGTCGTATTTGCCGCCCATAGTTGTGGCAATGGAAAAGTCCACCTCTACAACCGTATCTTGCTTTATGTTTAAAACGTTGTATGTGTAAACGTTGGGATTTGCGCCTTGTTTAAGCGCGTCAAGAGGGATAGATTGGTTGTTAACCTTAACGCTTGATATCTTATAGCCTTCGTTTTGGGTAATATTGATCATAACAGCGCCGTTAAAGCCAACATTGGCAACCTTGGGGCTGACAGTGCCGCCTTCGCTTGCATTGCAGGAGAAGGTAAAGCCACCGGACGCATAATTCTCGGCAACAGCCCATTGGGTAATGTAAGGCTCGTTAAAAGCAAGTGCCTGCTTAAGTGCATTTGCGGTATTGCCGTCGTACTCGTAATATTCAAAGTTAGCCACAAAATCTGCGCTGTCCATCTTAGACTTCAAGGTCCTTGCGTTCTCAAGTGCGGCGCTGTCGCCCTTGGGTGCAACCACCCTGAAAGCTTTGCCCTTTGCACGCTCTGCCACGGCAACCGCATTCGCGTCACAATAACCGCCAACCGACATGACACGGGTTACATAGGTGGGGTACCTGCAGAAAAAGTCGTAAGCGGCGGTGGCGCCTGTGCCTGTGCCCATAACTACAATGCGGTCTTCAAACACAACGTTTGTCATGCTTATCTCGTCAACAAGCTCCTTAACCGTGGACATAACAGCGCTTGCATTGGGGGTGAACTTGTAGTCCTTACCCGTAGTGCCGGTAAAGCTTTGACCCTTGGGACATTGAGGTGCAATAACTATATAGTTATAATCCTTGCAGGCAGCTTCCATATCCGCAGACATTATATGGCTTAAAATGCTGTCCGCCTGAAGCTGTGCTTTGTTATCGTCGCCTTCTGCGCCCTGGTCATGGAAATACACAACAAGGGTGGATTTAATATTATCTTCCTCCGGCGTATAAGAAAGCGAATTGTACCTGCGATATTTTATATCCATCAGAGTACCCGAAAAGCTTAAATCCTTTGTTTTGGCTATCATCTGCTCCACCGTTGCGGTGGCGGTATTATCTGCGGCGGAAACCACGGGAAGCGTCGCCGTCAACATCAAAATCACAAATAAAAAGCAAACTAATTTCTTAAGCACGGTAAACACCAAACCTTTCTGATTTATACAAAAATGCCTCGGACGGCACACATATCCTTATAAATATATATTATATATATTTTACGCTGTTTGTCAAGCCTTTGCTGTATTGACAAAGAGGGTACTTAAATGTTAAAATCAATACATAACGGTTTGGAGGTATGCACTGTGGAAAAAGTGGCACGTTTTGAAAAAATAAGCCTTGACAGATACATAAAGGACGCAGGTGCGGAGGCGGCGAAAAGCTATGACGGAATAAAGTTGCCCCGCCGTGCAACGGCACATTCCGCAGGCTATGACTTTTTTGCACCAACGGATGTGTTTTTGCCCGCAGGCGGCAGCGCCGTTGTAAAAACGGGTGTGCGTGCTTTTATGAAGGAGGGCTGGGCGCTGCTTATATACCCCAGAAGCGGCTTGGGCTTTAAGCTGGGGATACGCCTTGCCAACACGGTGGGCGTTATTGACGGCGACTACTGTTTTTCCGATAACGAGGGGCATATTATTATAAAGCTGGTTAACCGCGGAGATAGCTCTGTTACCCTAAGCGCAGGCACCGCCATAGCGCAGGGGATATTCACCCCCTACGGAATAACGGAGGACGACTGCGCCACAGCGGCACGCAACGGCGGATTTGGAAGTACGGATTAGGAGTTTTTGTTTTGAGAGAGCAATTTATATATTCCGATGCCC
>JAZSIW010000019.1:0-10970 GCA_045534025.1 Eubacteriales bacterium
CCTTCGACGCAGCTACCGACGTTAACGAAATCGTATTCCGTAACGTTCGTAGGCCTTCCAACCGGGCATTCGGTACGGTGATGATAAACGGCTCCACCATTATTATGTCCGGTCAGTGGACCAAGACTCCCGTTGCAGGCGCACCTCTTTACGGTCAGGACAACGAAGCTGTTGACCAGTACTTCGATGTTTCTATGGCAGTAGAACTCCAGGGCATCACCGAACTCACCATCACACTTATCACCGATATGTACGTTTGTCAGTATGACGAAATCATGGCATTCGGCGCAATATCTGAAACAACTGAACCTTCTGAAGGAAACTCCGAAGAAACCTCCGAAGTTGAACCTTCCGAAGAACCCTCCGAAGTTGAACCTTCCGAAGAACCTTCCGAAGTAGAACCTTCCGAAGAACCCTCCGAAGACGAACCTTCCGAAGAACCCTCTGAAGTAGAGCCTTCCGAAGAACCTTCTGAAGACGAACCTTCCGAAGTTGAACCTTCCGAAGAACCCTCTGAAGACGTTTCCTCCGAAGAAAGCTCTGACGAGGAATCTTCCGAAGACGTAGCAGATGTAGTTTACGGCGATGCAAACGGCGACGGCACAGTTAACAGCCTTGACGCTGCACAGTCCCTCAAGCACGATGCACTTCTTATCACTCTTGAAGGCGACGCACTTGTAGCAGGTGACGTAAACGGCGACGGCGTAGTTAACAGCCTTGACGCTGCACAGATTCTTAAGTTTGACGCTCTCCTTATCGACAGCTTCCCCGTTGAAGACGCAGCTGACGAAGAAAGCTCTGAAGAACTTTCCGTTATCGAATCTTCCGACGCTATCGTAAATGAAGAGGACGACGAAGAATAGTATTTAAAGCAATAAGCGGCAGGTTTTCGCCTGCCGCTTTTGATATAAAAAGACCTCGGCACTACCGAGGTCTTTGAATTTTTTTATTCAGTCTTCTCTTTTGTCGCCGAATACGTAAACCACACCGTAGCCGTTCATGCTGTCTCTTAACCAACGCTCCTCAAAATACTCTACCGTGTAATTGGTGCGCTGGGGGTCCTTGGCATTTACGTTGGGGTCGTTGGCTATGTAGTATTCCACGCCGTCAATAACCGTATAACCCGACAACAGCACCAAGTGGCCGCTGGAGGTAAGGTAGGTGGAACAGCCGATTACGTAGCCTTGGGAAAGAGCGTATTTCATCATATCCCTGTCGTACAGGTCCATATAGGCAGTAAAGCCCTGTTCGCCTGCGTATGCAACAGCAAAGGACCAATTGCCGTAGGCTTCCCAACCGTTGTCGTATATATCCTTGGCGGCGGTCATGGTAGCCTTCTTCTTGCCCATAAACTCAAGCGCCATGGCAACTGTGGTAGGACTGCATATACGGTTGCCGTCTGCCCCGTTTTCCGGCGCAAGCTGAGAGCGCATAGGTACATCGTTAAGAAAACTTTCGGGAAGTGCGGAAGTGTTCACTGTTTGCTGTTTTTCCATTTCGGGTGTGGTAACGGAAAAATTGTAAACCCTGGGACTCTTGTCGCCGCGGCTAAGCTCCAGCTTAACTTTTATCTTTCCGCTGGCGGTGTAGCCCTTGTTAACGGTGAAAATATCAATGGCAAGGGTTGCGTACTCATCCTTGGGGGATGTACTGCGGGATATGCCGCGCTTAGAGGACCAGGGCCCCCAGCTTAAAAAGTCTGACCATTGACCTTCTGTGGTTTGGTAGGAAACGGACATCTCTACAATTCCTCTTTCCGTTTCCGCATTCCAAGAGGCAAGTATCGTCTCAAAAGTGCCAATGTCCAGCTCGGTTATATAAGTGCCCTCGCTTTCGCCTTCTACAAGGCGCAAAGCACCGTCCTTTATTTCTGTATTTGTCATCTCACCTGCCGTATCTTTAAGCAGGTAGGTTTTGGTATGGTAATGCAAGTTGCTTTCCTCCTTTACAGGCTCGTTGCTTTCTTCGGTGCTGCTTTCTTCCTCCGTGCTTTCGCTTACTTCGGCAGGGGTACTGCTTTCCTCCGTCGTTTTGTCACCGCAGCCGACAAAAACGCTAAGCACCATGGACAGCAAAAGCAATAAACTTATATATCTTTTCATATTTCAAAGTCTACGCAACTGCGGCTTTCTCTAAGAGGACGCATAAATTCACCTACAGCCTTGTGGCGGGGATGCACTATATATTCCTGCAAAGCCTCAAAGTTTTCAAAATCAGAAATAAGCACAAGGTCACAGTTGGTGCTGTCCGCATATTCTGCACCAAGGTGCACTTCGGATGCCTTAAGGGTGGGGATAACGCCCTGCAATGCTTTAAGCATTTCTGCGGTGCGTGCGGCGTTTTCACGGGCGGTATAGCCGTCCGCTTCGGGCTTGAACTTAAACATAACAATGTGTCTTAACATAATTCATGTCTCTCCTTTAAAAATACTAACCTATTATACAACATATTAAACAATAAATCAAGAGCGTTTTACTGCGCTTTGCACAAAAATCACAAACAAAAGCAAGTTTTTATTGCAATAGGCTTTAATATGTTATATAATAAGCTGTAATTTTTTATAATTTCTATAATTGGAGGTACATTATGAAAAAATTGCTTAGCGCACTTCTTGTTATGTGTATGTGCTTGGCACTGGCGGTGCCTGTTTTAACAGCGCCCGTGGGTGTTTCCGCTGCTTCAACGCACATTTGCATGATAGTTACTAACCCCGCTGAAAACAGCAGTACGGCTATGAACATTAACTTCCATGCAGATTTGGGTTATACCAACTGCTACGTTCAGTATACCGAGGCAACAGATACCTCTTGGGCTTCCGCTAAGACCCAAACAGGTACTTACGTTACCTACGGCGCAAACTCCTCTAACCCCTTCTATGGTAAATCCGCAAAGAAGGATGACGGTTCGGACTGGACCCAGACAACCGTTACTTTTTTGGATTACAGCGTAACCCTTTCAAACCTTAAGCCCGATACTAAGTATATGTACCGCATATATGACGGCTCTGATTATACCGCTACCTATAAGTTCAAGACCGCTGCTAACGACGGCAGTGAATGGTCCTTCCTTGTAACAGGTGACTTTCACGAGTATTATAAAAACTATGCCGGCGCACGCATCTCCAACGCTAATAAGGCTATAAACGCAGGTCTATCCCTTGCCACCCAGCTTAATTGGCCTGAGGTAGAGCATATCGTTGGTATAGGCGATATAGTTGCTTGGGGCGTTGACTATAACCAGTGGACTAATGTGTACGAAACAAGCTGGATACAAAACTATTCCTTCGCAAATACCATCGGTAACCACGATGATATGGACAGAAGCTCTAATTCCAGTAATAAGTACAACTCTATCAACAATAACTATCCCCTTAACGGCTACGGCAGCCAAATGGGTACTTGCTTCTATTATATCTATAACAATGTACTTTTCATCTACATCAATTATCTCGATACCTCTTCTACGGCAGAGGCATGGGCAGACAGCGTTGTTGCGGCTAACGCAGGTAAGTATCAGTACTCCGTATTGGTTAACCACCGCCCCGCTACCAACAAGTATACAGGTAAAACCTACAGCTATTTCTGGAACTATTGGGCAGATTTCTGCGACCGTAACCACATTGACCTTGTGCTTGCAGGCGACCACCATGTTTATATGCGCTCCGCACCTATTTACGGCGGCAGTGTTCTCAGCGGCTACAGCGCAAGTAATCCTGATGCAACCGTTTATCTTGCGGCAGACTCTACCGATGGTGAGCGCGGTTCTTCCGATAAGGACAGCTCTCCACCTACTTCTTCTTGGTCTAACCTTGTAGCTTCTCATTACTACAGATATGAGTATTCCTCTTCCACCAAGGATATGACCACCATGATTATCCATGTTGGCAAGGATAAGATGACCACCGAGTTTGTTTATTACGAAAACAGCTCCTCCGCTTCTCACCCCTCCTTTAGAGAAGGCTCCGTAAGCGGTCACAGCTCCTTCTACTACGGCGATACTTCTTACGTGTATCCCTCCGACCACGGCTACACAGGCGGTTCCGATGAGGACGATTACGACAACTATAAACCCATCCCCGCAAGGGCAAAGAACTTCCTTAGCGCATCCGGCGGTCAGTATATGTACTCCGGCGGCAACTATCCCGGCGGGCCTTCTTATTACTCCTATGCTTATTATGGCGATAACTCAAACCAAGGCGGCTCTTATATAACGGGCAAGCTTAACGACGGCGTGTTCCCCGGCAACTCTTCTCCCGGCAGCAGCGTACTTGATTGGGCGGTGTTCTTCTGTTCGGAATTCACAGCTAACGGCACGCCTGTTATCTACCTTAAGTTGTCCGAGACCGCATATCTCCACAGCCTTGCTTTAACTTATCACGTTACCGGCAACTACGGTGAGGTGCCCATCTCTTCCATCGCAGTAAGCACAGATGGGTCAAACTACGTAGGCACAGCCGCCTATACCACAAGCACAAGCTCTGTAAGCAGTAATAACGTAATGCGCACCCTCACCTTCAACAGCGCCGTACAGGCACGCTACATTAAGCTGACCTTGGGCGCAAAGACAGGTGACTATACCCGCTATGCTATAGGTGAAATTGAGGTATGGGGTGACACTACTATTCCCGAGCCTCCCAACCCCTTCCAGCTTATTGAAGAATCCACCTATGTTCTTGACGAAACCTTTGTAACCGCAAGAGCAGCAGCTATTACTGCCGAGGCGGCTAAAGAGCAGTTCAAGTGCGAGGTAAGCGTCCTTGACCTTAGCGGCAAGGAAGTTGCAGACGCAGGCTATATCGGCACGGGCTTTACCGTTGTACGCAAGAACAGCAAGGGCGAGATTACCCATTCCGCAATAGTTGTTATCCCCGGCGACCTTTCCGGCGACGGTGCGGTTAATACTACGGATATGGTTGCTGTTCGTAAGCTGCTTTCCGCTTCCTCTCCCTCCGATTTGGAACAGAACGCCGCAGATGTTACGGGCGACGACACAGTAAACACCACCGACCTGTTAACTATAAGAAAGCATTGCAGCGGCCGTAATCCTATATATTAAATAAATGCAAAAAAACGGGGCGAAAAGCCCCGTTTTTTACTGGAGTTTGAAATATGACTAAAGATTTTAAAAGTGAATACATAAAAATATTAAAGGCAGAGCTTGTGCCTGCCATGGGCTGTACCGAGCCTATCTCACTTGCCTTCGGTGCCGCCTATTGCCGTAAGCTGCTTGGCGAGCTGCCCATAAAAGTAACCGCCCTTTGCAGCGGCAACATAATAAAAAACGTGCGCTGCGTTAAAATTCCTCATTCGGGCGGTATGGTCGGTATAGAGGAGGCGGTGCTTCTCGGTGCTGTGGGCGGTGACAGCGATAGGGAGATGGAGGTGCTTACCTCGGTTACCAACGCCGATATCGGCACAGTAAACGCTTTGCTTGACAGAGGAGTTTGCACGGTAAAGCTGCTGGACAGCCCCGCACCCCTGCATTTTATTCTGCGTATGGAGGGTATGCACGGGGAGGCGGAGGTGGAAATATGCGAGGACCATACCAACATTGTCCGTGCTTCTAAAAACGGTATAACACAAATTCATAAGGATTATCGGATAACCCAAAGGGGACCCGATTACTCTACACTTAATTTGGAAGATATAAAGACCTTTGCGGATACCGTAGACATAGAACTTATAAAGCCGATTATAGCCCCGCAGATAGAGTGTAATATGAAAATTGCCCATGCAGGTATGGACGGTAGCTACGGCATCGGCATAGGAAAGATAATAACCGCCGCATATCCCGACAGCCCCGTAACCGAGATGAAAAGCATGGCTGCTTCCGCTTCCGAGGCGCGCATGGGCGGTTGTGAGTTGCCTGTTATAGTAAATTCGGGCAGCGGTAATCAGGGCATAACCGCTTCTGTCCCCGTTATTGTTTATGCAAAACGTATGGGCTTGTCCGAGGAGCAAATGTACAGGGGCTTAGTGTTTTCTAATTTGCTTACGGTGTTCCAAAAGATGTATATCGGCAAACTTTCCGCCTTTTGCGGTGTGGTTTCCGCAGGCTGTGGTGCAGGCGCCGCCATTACCTATATGGCGGACGGCTCGGTGGAGCGTATAAAGCAGACCATAGAGAACACTTTGGCTAATGTTCCCGGAATAATATGTGATGGCGCAAAGATATCCTGTGCAGCAAAAATTTCCACCAGCATCGACGCCGCTTATCTTGCCCACGAGATGGCAATGCGGGATGCCGCATACAACCCCCATACGGGCATCCTGCAGGCAACCACGGCAAAAACCATTTCCTGCGTTGGTAAGGTGGGGAAGGACGGCATGCGAGAAACGGATAAAGAAATACTAAAGATACTTTTGGAGGATGAGGAACGTTTTTTTGCAAAAAATTAATATTCAGTTTATAAAAAGCACTTGACAAGGAACGTATATTGTTGTTATAATGTGACAGGAAGAAAAATGGCAGAAGTTGTAGAATTATGTTTTTTTTAAAGCGTCTTAAAAACATAGTAATAAAGTACAAAGATTCTTTGATGCTTCTCGGCGGCTTGGGGTTGTACTGTATTATTGCCTTGGTTTTAAATTTGCAATGTCCCATCAGGGCGCTGACGGGCGTATCTTGCCCCGGTTGCGGTATGACAAGGGCGGTCATGTCCCTTGTACGCTTGGATTTTAAGGACGCTTTGTACTATCACCCTATGGTTTTTGCCGTCATTCCCGTTGCCGCCGTGCTGGCTTTGTTAAATCTAAAGCAAAAGGAAAGTTTGCGCAAGCTTTTTATTATTGCGGTTTGCCTTTTGCTTGTAGCGGTATACTTGTATAGGTTTATCGTTTTAAAATCGCCTGTGCTTGTTTTCAGTCCGCAAAGCGGTGCGATCTATAAGTTTTATGCATGGCTTGGCAGTTTGTTTGGTTAATGACTTTGGCGGTTGTCAAAGCGCATTATATATTATTAAGAAACGAGGATTTTGTTATGGCTACTTGTTCTCATTGCGGCAATCAAGTTATGGATGGCTTGACTGCTTGCCCTGCTTGCGGCGCTCCTATTGAAGCACAAAATTATAATCAGGGTTATCAACAGCAGGGTTACGCACCTAACGGTTATCAACAACAGGGTTATGCACCTAACGGTTATCAACAACAGGGCTATGCACCCAACGGCTATGCGCCCACACCCAACGGACCTCCTGTAAAGACCGACCGTTCCCTTTTTATGTATATAATTTTAACTATAGTTACTTGCGGCATCTATAATTATTGGTTTATTCACTCCATGGCAAAGGACGTTAACCAGATGTGTGCAGAAGATGGCAAAAAGGTTGGCGGTTTGCTTGCATTCATAGTGCTTTCTTACATAACTTGCGGTATTTATCAGTATTATTGGTTGTACAAGATTCAGGACCGTCTTCAGGCTGCAGCTCCCAGATACGGCACTATTGTTAATGACAGCGGCTTTTCTATTATAATGTGGACCACCTTTGGTTCTCTCCTTTGCGGTCTTGGTCCCTTTATCGCTATGAACAAGGTTATTGTTTCTGCTAACAGAGTTGGTTCTCTTTACAACGCAAGATATTTTAATAACGGTTACATGGCATAATAATTGTTTTTTTAACAACGGCAGGTTTTTATAATCTTGCCGTTGTTTTCATATTGTGCTTCTTGACAAAACGTAGCAATTATTGTTATAATAAGCACAAGAAATCGAAAATTTATAAAGAGGAGATAAGTTTATGTATTGCCACGTTTGCGGCTTCCGCATTCCCGACGGAAGCTATATTTGCCCTCAGTGCGAAAGCGACAACTCGGCGTATGCAGAATACGCACCTCAAGCACAGCCGTATCAACCTGCGCCTGCCTACCAACCGACTCAGCCACAGGTTACAGAGGCGTATAATCCTTATCCGTACAATGTTCCCGTGGTGCCTGCTGTTGAAAAATCCGGCAAAGGCTTCGGAATTGCGGCATTTATTTTAGGTGCCGTATCTTTGTTTTTGCTTTTGAATTTAGATACGGTTTTAAATTTTCTTGGATATGAAGAAGAATGGTTGTATACAACTTTGTGTGCCTCTGCTTTTTTTGCTTTGATGGCGATAATTATGGGCGGTGTGGGCAGTGCAAGACGTCGTGACAACGGTTTGGCTATTGCAAGTCTTGTTATAGGCATACTTGTGCTTATAACGTCGGTGTTGTGGATGATTGAACCTCCTGTTCATGTTTATTACTATTATTGGTATTAAAAAGCCTTAAGCATAAACACTTTTTGGCTACAATCGGCTCCGAGAGGAGACATTAAAGGAGGCAAAATTTATGTATTGCCACGTTTGCGGCTTTCGTATTCCCGACGGAAGCTGTATCTGCCCTCAGTGTGAAAGCGACAATTCCGCTTATGCAGACTACGCACCTCAAGCACAGCCCTATCAGCCTGCTCCTACGCATGCGTATCAGCCGACTCAGCCACAGGGCACGGGGGCGTATAATCCTTATCAGCATGTTGCCCCGGTAACACCTGCCGTCCCCGAAAATTCGGGCAAGGGCTCGGGTATGGCATCGTTTGTTTTAAGCATAATCGCATATTTTTTGTATCAAAACCGAGCGAGTGTACGAATTCTTTTTTGGTCCATGGGCATAGCGTTTCCTTTTGTGATGCTTATACCCTTTGCAGTTGCAATTGTTGCTATGGTTTTGGGCGTAGTAGCCATAAAAAGCAAAAACGTATTTGCGGTTGTGGGTATTGTCGTGGGCGCACTTGTAATCGGTGGGCATTTTATTTCTATTTTAATTGAAAGTGTTGCAATTGAATTATACTATTATTTATAGTATAAAGATTTTAAGCAAATAAACATATTTGCAGAGAGGTAATTAATTTACGCCGCTTATATGAAGATTTGATGTCTGTGTAAAAAACGCAAAAGGCAGTACTTGTAGGAGACGGCGCTTCGGAGTGTCCCGTGACAAAACCTTAATATACAACAAAAACGACAGGAGATGTTTTACAACAAATCCTGTCGTTTATTCTTTTTGCAGCTTTTCGGCGGGAGCAGAGCTGTTTGCCCTACGAACAAAATATTAAGTTAAAGCTATTTTGTGTCACAAATGAAATGAGCCAGGGTGTTCTGTATGTTTTTGTTGGGGGCCCCGTTGCGAACGAACGTGAGCAAAAGGAGATTTAAAAAATCTACGTATTTTTTGCGGACCTGTGCCGCAGAAAATACACCTTTGTTTTTGCGAGTGCCACGAAGTGGCGCGAAGGCGCGAACGAACAAAAATGGTGCTTTTTGCTTTCTCGGGGTCCCTGCTACGAACGTAGTGAGTAGTGGGGTGTCTTTCTCGGGGTCCCCGAAAAGTCGTAAGACTTTTTGGGGCATTTATTTACAAAGTATGTTAAGCATCTTATCCTGAATGTAGATCTTCTTAAATACTTCCTTGCCGTCTATACGGGCTACAACCTTATCAAGCTTCAAAGCTTCCGCATATACGGTAGCCTCGTCAGCGCCTACGGGTACGGTTACGGTGCCCTGGAATTTACCAAGCACGGAAACGGCAACTGTTACGCTGTCGTCCTTAACCTTTGCCTCGTCGTACTTAGGCCACTGTGCCAAGGATGCCAAGCCCTTGCCGCCAAGGCTTTCCCACATTTCTTCCGCTATATGGGGGGCGAAGGGGCAAAGTAGCAAAGAGAAGGTCCTTAAGGTTTCCTTATCTGCACCGCCTGCGTCGTGAATATCGTTAAGCAGGGTCATCATTGCGGCAATAGCGGTGTTAAACTTCATCGCTTCAATGTCGGATGTAACCTTCTTTATGGTCTTGTGCAGGGATTTTTCCACAGCCTCGGAAGACTTGTCAACCAGCTTGTCGTTTAGTGCGGCAAAGCGGTCAAGGAAGCGTCTGCAGCCCTTAACGCTGTTGGTGGACCAAGGTGCGCTCTTTTCAAAGTCGCCTATAAACATCTCGTAAAGACGCATTGTGTCCGCACCAAACTCGTTAACCACGTCATCGGGATTAACCACGTTGCCGCGGGACTTAGACATCTTTTCGCCGTCCTCACCCAGGATCATACCGTGGGAGGTGCGCTTAAGATAAGGCTCGGGGCAGGAGATATAGCCAAGGTCGTAAAGCGCCTTAGCCCAAAAACGGGAGTAAAGCAGGTGCAATGTAGCGTGTTCCATACCGCCGTTGTACCAGTCAACGGGCATCCAATACTCAAGGGCTTCCTTAGATGCAAACTCCTCATCGTTGTTGGGGTCGCAGTATCTGAGGAAATACCAAGAGGAGCCTGCCCACTGTGGCATAGTATCGGTCTCCCGCTTGGCGGGCGCGCCGCACTTGGGACAGGTGGTGTTAACCCAATCGGTCATATTTGCCAAAGGAGATTCGCCGTTATCTGTAGGCTCATAGGACTCAACCTCGGGCAGGGTAAGGGGCAGTTCTTTTTCGTCAATAGGCTGCCATCCGCAATGCTCGCAGTATACAAGGGGAATAGGCTCACCCCAATAACGCTGACGGCTGAACACCCAGTCGCGCAGCTTGTAGTTAACCTTCTTTTCGCCAATGCCCTTTTCGGTAAGGTATTCTATAATCTTAACCTTGGCATCCTTAACCTCAAGACCGTTAAGTATACCGCTGTTAACCATAACGCCTGTTTCTACATCGGTAAACGCCGCTTCTTCAACGTTGCCGCCTGCCACAACCTCTATAATGGGCAGACCGACCACCTTTGCAAACTCCCATTCACGGTCATCGTGGGCGGGAACTGCCATAATTGCGCCGGTACCGTAGGTTATAAGCACGTAGTCGGATACAAAGATGGGTATCTCTTTACCTGTTAGAGGATTGATGGCGGTAACGCCTTCTAGGCGCACGCCTGTCTTGTCCTTAGCCATCTCGGTACGTTCAAAGTCGCTCTTCTTTGCGGCGGCTTCTCTGTAGGCGATAACGTCTTCGTAATTGCTAAGGTCGTCCTTCCAC
>JAZSIW010000050.1:0-8263 GCA_045534025.1 Eubacteriales bacterium
CGGTTTCAGAGCTTTCGCCGTCGGTTTCAGAGCTTTCGCCGTCGATATCTTCGCCGGTGGAGCCGAATATTATGTTTGCTTCCAACAAGGGGTCGTTTTCCCCTCCAATGTTGATAGCAGCCCAATCTTCCTCTTGCCCTTCATAATATACGGTTGTAATGTTAGAACAATCCCAAAAGCCCCAGGCGAGAATTTCTACGGTACTGAGAGGAAGGCTTACAGTGGTAAGGTTTTCACATACACCAAAAGCGCAAGATTCAACAGTGTTTAGGCTTTTGCTTAAATTAACACTTTCAAGTCCGTTACAATAGGAAAATGCGTATTCTTTTATGATTGTAACGCCGTCACCCATGTTCAGGTCAACGAGGTTACTGCAATTTTTAAATGCAGAAGCACCGATAGAAGTAACGCTGTCGGGGATTGTTACGCTAACAATAGAGTCGCAGTTAACAAAAGCCCAATCGTTTATGACGGTAACATCGTCGGGTATAACAAGCTCGGTTAACAGTTCCCCGTTGAGGTATAAGTTTTGCGCATTTATTACGGGGTTAGAATCAGAGGGTATAAACTCTATCCCACACCATGCAGCTATGTCTGTAATATAAACACTTGACAGTGCAATACAATAAAAAAACGCCTCAGGACCTATTCTTTCCATGCTGGAAGGAATACTTACGCTTTCAAGTAATTTGCAGTAATAAAACGCAGATTCACCGATAGAAATAACACCTTCAGGGATACTAACGCTTTCAAGATAACGGCAATCAGAGAACGCAAAATTACATATAGATGTTATTCCTTCTTCAATATTAACTGCCTTTATTTTGTAGTTTGAAGACCAAGGGCTGTCATTTTTTGATGAACAAGTTTTCATATCGCCCGTGCCGGAAATTGTAAGCACACCTGTTTCTGTATCCAGTGACCAAGTAATATTATCGCCGTAGGTGCCGCTTGTCTCCACGGCGGAAACAGTTAAAGCACTCAATGGTATTGTGCCGATACACAAAACGAACGCTAATAAAATACAAAGCTTTTTCATACATTTTTCCTCCTATAAAATATTTGTTGTGTTAGCAAGTTATTATTTGTATTACCTACATGATAATTATAAAACACAATACCGATTTTGTCAAACTCTTTGTGCGTTAAATTGATTTTTTGTAGCGGTGCACAAAATTGCGCCGAAACAAGTATTTTTTTGTTTTGTTTAAGAAATCACCCAAAAGTGCGTTTAATAAGGCGTTTTGCTCTGAAAAGCCTATTTTTCGAGCGCTTTCTTCGCTTTGGTTTTTTGTGCAGTTCAAACAAAAAGCCCGTCTTGATTTTTTTGTCAAGACGGGCGATTGTATTTTTAATCGGTAAAGTTATCAAAATAGCCTTGAACAAGAACAACGGGTGTGCCCTTGTCTCCGCTACCGCTTGTCAGGTCGCAAAGAGAACCGATAAGGTCGGTAAGCTGTCTGGGCGTTGTACCCTGAGAAGCCATGTTGCCCACAAGGTTTGCGTTCTTTGCCTTTATGCTTTCGGCAATAGCGTTTTTCAGCGCTTCGCCGGAAAGGTGTTTATAATCGTTATCTGCAAGGTACTTAAGCTTAAGCTCGTTGGGTGTGCCCACAAGACCGCTTGTAAAGGCGGGGGAAACAACGGGGTCAGCCAGCTCCCAAATCTTGCCCTGAGGGTCCTTAAATGCGCCGTCACCGTAAACCATAACCTCTACGTGCTTGCCGGTAGCCTTAAGCACTCTCGCCTGTATATCCTCAACAAGGTCGGTGCATTCTCTGGGGAAGAGCTTAATAGTGTCCTCGGTTGCTTTGTTAGAGCCAAGCAGACCGTACTTAGCGTTGTAGCCGCTGCCGTTAACGGATGCATTAAGAATACCGTCAAGACTGCAAACGACCTTTGCGCCTTTTTCAAGAAGAATGCGCTTTGTTCTCACACGTGTATGTATATCGCAGTTGATAATGCAGTCCGCATAGTCGAGGATGGCGGCAGGACGGTTTGCAAATATAACCTCTACCTCTGCACCTGCATCCTTAACTATATTTGAGTAATAGTCAACATAGTCAATGCCAGTAAACTCGTGCACGGGGTTGCCGAACAGTTCACGGTACTTCTCAAGAGAAAGCACATCGCTGTAAGGGTTAACGCCCGCTTCGTCCAGTGCGTCGTAGCTGAGCAGTGCGTTACCAACCTCGTCACTGGGGTAGCTAAGCATAAGAACAACCTTCTTACAACCCATAGCGATACCCTTAAGGCATATAGCAAAACGGTTGCGGGACAAAATAGGGAATATAACGCCAACCGTGCCGCCGCCAAGCTTTGCCTTAACGTCCTCAGCGATTGCTTCAACGCCTGCATAGTTGCCCTGTGCCCTTGCAACAATGGATTCGGTTATGGAAATAACGTCTCTGTCACGTATGGCAAAGCCTTCAGCTTCTGCAGCCTCAAGCACGCTGTCGGTAACTATCTTCGCCAAATCGTCTCCTGCTCTTATAATAGGGCAACGGATACCTCTTGAACAAGTGCCTACTTTTCTTTCCATAAAAAACACCTTCATCCTTTAAATGTTATCGGGAAACAACCTATCCCCAATACAGTACTATTATACATTCAATGCCTGCTCCTTGCAAGTAAAATTTTACAAAAATTATCATAAAATTTTGTGCTTGAAGCAGGCATTTTTTGTTTTTTTGGTATATTTACAGGGAGTTGTCGCCTATAAGTCGCAAAAATTCCGCCTCGTCAATAACAGGCACCCCAAGGCTTTGGGCTTTTGTAAGCTTACTGCCTGCGTCGGTACCGCACAGCACATAGCTTGTCTTTTTGGATACCGATGATGCGGCGTTACCGCCGTGCTTGCGTATCAGCGCTTCCGCCTCACTGCGTTTAAGGTGGGGGAGTGTGCCAGTAACCACCACGGTAAGCCCCTCAAGAGCTGTACCTTTTTCCTCTCGCTGTTCCTCAACCTTAAGTCCGGCTGCAGTAAGCCGTTCTATCAACGTAAGGTTTTGGGGTACGGCAAAATATTCCCTTATGCATTTTGCTGTGATAAGCCCTATGTCATTAAGCGCTACAAGGCTTTCCTCGTTCGCTTCTGCCAGCGCTTTAAGGCTTCCAAAACGCTCTGCCAGGGCAATTGCGCCCTTTTCGCCTATCTGCCTTATGCCCAGCGCACTTATCAAGCTTGCAAGAGGGGCGTTTTTGGATTTGTTTATAGAGTCCAAAAGTCGCCTTGCGCTCTTCTCGCCGAAACGCTCAAGGGCGGATATTTGCTCTTCTTTAAGGGCGTACAGGTCGGCGGCACTCTTGACAAACCCTTGCTCTATAAGGGTTCTAAGCACGCTCTCACCCAAATTATCTATGCCCATACAGCTTGCAAAATGCAATAGGGTGCGGTGTAGCTGTGCAGGACAGTCCGTATTTGTGCAACGTACCGCAACGCCGCCTTCGTCCCTGCTGACGGGTCCGCCGCAGGAGGGGCACAGCACGGGCATGGTGTAAGGCGCGCTGCCGGCGGGTCGTTTTTCGGGCAGTATGCGCACCACCTCGGGTATTATGTCGCCTGCCTTGCGGATAATCACGCTGTCGCCTATGCGTATATCCTTACCTGTTATATAATCTATATTGTGAAGGGTGGCACGGGATACGGTAGAGCCTGCTACCTTGACGCTTTTAAGCACGGCGTTGGGAGTAAGCACTCCTGTGCGCCCTACCTGTATTGCAATATCCTCAAGCACCGTCTCCGCTTCCTCGGGCGGATATTTGTATGCCGCCGCCCATTTGGGCAGGTTGGAAAGCTCACCTATCTCTTCCCTTAAGGGAATGCTGTCAATTTTTATTGCCGCCCCGTCTATGTCGTAGGGAAGGGTGGGTCTAAGCTCAGAGATGTGCTCAACCGCCTTTATAACTTGACCTGTGCCATGGCAAAGCTCTCTTACGGGGCTTACCTTAAATCCAAGCTCTTCCAAATACTCAAGCCTTGCTTTGTGGCTGTTTGGCAACTCCTCACTGCATTCCTCAAGGCTAAACACAAAAATGCTAAGCTTTCGTTCTGCACAAAGGGCGCTGTCCAACTGACGCAAAGAGCCGGCCGCCGCATTCCTCGGATTGGCAAAGGGTGTTTCGCCCTTCTCCTCACGCTCCTCGTTAAGGGCGGCAAACACCGCCTTGGGCATATACACCTCGCCACGGACTAAAAGCCGCTTGATAGGACGGTTTAGCTTAAGAGGCAGGTCTTTTATGGTGCGCACGTTGAAGGTAACGTCCTCACCGTAGCTGCCGTCACCTCTTGTTGCGCCAAGGACAAGCACTCCGTCCTCGTAGGTCAACAGCACGCTAAGACCGTCTATCTTGCATTCCACCACGTACTCTGCGTCAGGTGCGGTCTTATCCACAAACGCCGCCAGCTCCTCTATGGAAAAAACGTCGGAAAGGCTTCCCATAGTCACGGGATGGCGCACCTTTTCAAAGCGCTCTGCCACCGCACCGCCCACACGTCCCGTAGGGGATGCAGGGGAGGCAAGGGAAGGGTTTTCCTCCTCAAGGCGCTTAAGCTCTGCAAACATCATATCATATTCACGGTCGCTTATCTCGGGGCTGTCTTCTTCGTAGTATCTTTTAGAGTGGTACTCAAGCTGTTTTTCCAGCTCTCGCATCCGTTTCTCTACTTCGTGCATTTAATCGCCACCCAATCGTTTTCTTCGTCTGTACCCAAAAGCTTAAAGCCTGTTTTTTCAAGCAAGGCTTCAACCTCCGCTCTTCTGCCGCCGATAACGCCACTGCATACAAGGGTGCCGCCCTCAGCCAAAGAGCCGTAAAACATATCTGCCATACACTTTATAACGTCGGCAACTATGTTTGCAAGTATTAAAGAGTATTCCCCGTCAAACACGGTTTTAGCCAGCTTTTCATCGGTAATCACGTTGCCGCAGTATACCTTGCAGCTGTCTGCAACCTTGTTTACCCCAAGATTTTCCTCGGCAATTGTTGCCGCAACGCTGTCTATATCCACAAGTACGGTCTCTGTAGCGCCGCATTTTGCCGCCGCAATACCAAGTATGCCGCTACCGCAACCCATATCCAAAACACGCTTGCCTTCAACATTTATGTGCTCCAAAGCTCTAAGGCAAAGGGCGGTGGTCTCGTGCTGACCTGTGCCGAATGAGGACGCAGGGTCTATCTCCAATACTATTCTTCCGTCGGGCTCGCATTCCTCCCAAGTGGGCTTAACTATAAACTTTTGGCCGATGGGCAGTGGATGAAAATACTGGCGCCAGCCGTCAGCCCAGTCGCCGTCGTCAACGGTGGTCTCTTCTATGTGCAGTCTGCCAAAACAGTCGCCCTCAACAGCTTCAATACCTTGCTTTATGCGTGCAAGCTGTGCCGTTCCCTGCTCGTCCTGAGAGATGTAAACCTTAACCAAGGTTTCGCCCTCGGTCTTGTTCAGCAGACCTTCTTCTATGTAGTCGTAAGGTACGGTGTTGTCGTTAAGCAATGCCTCAAGGTCCGCAGGGTCTTCCACGGAATAACAGCTTATGCCTGCGGCGGTTATAATGCCGCCTATTATTTCGCTTCCAAGTGTGTTTGTATATACTGTAAGCTCTGTAAACTTCATACTTTTGCCGCCTTTCTTTTGTATCGTCTTATAAATGGCTTTTCGCCTATGCGCTTAAGCTTAAAAAACAATGTCTCCTTGGGCTGTATGGGCTCTACCAAAAAGCAAGGCAGCTTCATACGGCGTGCCGCAAGACAGTCGGTAAATATCTGGTCACCAACAAACGCCGCATTGCCCTTGTTTTTTGACTGTGCAAGGCACGCTTCTATCCCCTTTATGCCGGGCTTGCCTGCCTTGTGTACGGCAAACAGTTCAAGGTCCTTGTTAAAAAGCTCAACACGTTCTTTTTCGTTGTTGGAAACAAGCATTACTTCTATACCCGCTGCCTGCAAACTGCGTATGTAGCTTATCACCTTCTCGTCGGGACTTGGCTTGTCGTAGGGTGCTATTGTGTTGTCAATGTCAAAGACCACACGGTCAATGCCTTTTTCCGTAAAAAACTCGGCAGGATAGGCGCTTATGTCTTTTTCCATCCTGTCGGGTGTAAATTTATCAATCCAGCTGATATTAACCTACCTCCGCTTCTCCGGCTAAGTATTCTTCAAGTGTAAGTCCGCTTTCGTATATGGCAGTAGCGTGCTCTATGCCCACAAAGCGGAAATGCCAAGGCTCCCACATATAGCCCGTAATATCCTGCTTCCCTTGGGGAAACCTAAGTATAAATCCAAACCTGTGTGCGTTTGCCGCCATCCACTTTGCCGCTTCCGTACTGCCAAAAGTCTGGCTTGCCGCAGGCAGATTGTGCATATCGGCGCAAAGTCCTGTGTGATGCTCGCTTGTGCCGGGGTATGCCGAGTATACCGATGCCGCCGCTTCCGCACTTGCTTTGTCCTTGCCCGATGCCATCTCCTGGGATACGTAGTAGTTAAACAAGGACTCCTGCTTTGCAATACTGCGGTAGCCGCTGGTTATTGTAACGTCCCCGTGACCGTAGTGTGTCGCTTCTTTCAAAAAGGCGTTAAGCGCTACCTCTGCGGTGTATACCATTTTTTCGGGTGCACGGTCGCCACGGGTCTTTCTTATGTCAACCAAATTTTCGGGCACAAAATCGGCAGGTAGCTTGTTCTCTTTGTTTACAAGTAATAGGTACTCGCCGTTTGCCCCTGCGTTTATGCACTTTATCTCTTCGTCGCTAAGTTCTACGGCGTAATCATCGCGTATGGGGTCGTCAATGATAATCTCGCTTTCGGGTGCAGAGCTGTTAGGCTTGTCGATGATAACTTCACTTTCAGGTGCAGAGCTGTCGGGCTCCGACTCGGAAACTACCTCGCTTACCGAAGAGCTGTCCTCTATAAGCTCACTGCTATCATCGGACAATTCACTGGCGCTCTCTTGGGTAGAAGCATCGCTTTCGTTCCCAATACTTGTGCCGTTGTCGATTTTGGATGCGGCACTTTCTTCGCCTTCCATAGATATATCACTGCAAGCACAGCTAAACAGTAAAGCCGTGGTCAACAGCATAAGCAATATTTTTTTCATATAATTACCTCGCTTTATACAAATCATAATAAGTTATTATACCACAGCTTACCGCAGATTACAACAATAAAATAAAAGCGCAGGGGCTGTTTCTTCCCCTTGCAAAGAAAAAACAGCCCCTACGCCTTTTAATATGTGTTTAGTTGCAGCAGCAGCAAACAATTACTATTGCAATCAGAATGATAATCCAACAACTCTGATTACCGAAAAAAGAGTCAAAGCAGCTCATTGTCTTTCCTCCCTTCTGCTACAGTTTATGTCAGGTCTCTTTTTCCTGTTACATAAAACTCGTGTTGCAAGGGAAGACACTTTTTGCTATAATATCACCGAGGTGAGCCTATGCGATACAATAACATAACAAAAGGAATATTCCACAGCCGCCCAAACAGATTTATCGCCAAGGTGTATGTTGACGGAGTTTTGCAAACGGTGCACGTAAAAAATACGGGCAGGTGCAAAGAGCTTCTTACAGAGGGCTGTACGGTGTTTTTGGAAAGGTCGGACAACCCCAATCGCAAAACCCTTTACGACCTTGTTGCGGTAATAAAACGTGACGGGGCAGTTGGAGAAAAGTATATAAATATGGACTCCCAAGCACCTAACGAGATGGCGGCGGAGTGGCTTCCCAAAAGCGGACTGTTTCCCGAGGGGACGGTATTCCGCAGAGAAGTAAGGCATGGCCCTTCCCGCTTTGATTTTTGTGCCGTTTGCGGGGATGCACTTACATACATCGAAGTTAAAGGCGTGACCTTGGAGAGGGACGGCACGGCATATTTCCCCGATGCACCTACCGAAAGGGGAGTTAAGCATCTTAAAGAGCTTGCAGAGCTTTCCGAAGGCGGCATAGCTGCGGTTGTGCTTTTTGTGGTGCAGATGAAGGGCGTGCATCTGCTTCGCCCTAACCGAGCAACTCATCCGGCTTTTGCCGACGCTTTGGCAGAGGCGGAGAGGGCAGGGGTAAAAGTCTACGCTGTTGACTGCAAGGTATGCGAAGGAGTGGCGGAAATAGATAGCTTTTTGCCCGTAGCCAAAGCATTGTAATCCGAAGTCGCTTTTCAGGGTCGGATTTCCGCCGCTACTGTGTCAAAATGCTCGTGAATACGTACAGTATTCACTCCGCTTTTTCCTTGTATCAACAAAAATCTGCCACCTGAAAAGTCGAAAGACCCA
>JAZSIW010000002.1:0-4423 GCA_045534025.1 Eubacteriales bacterium
GTTAAGCTTTTGCGCTCTTTTTGCTTTCTTTAGGCGTTCTTCAGCCTTTAAAAGCTTTGTGTTGTTTTTCTTTGCCATAACAATACCTCACAAAATATAACAATAAACGGCGCTTTGAAGGCGCCGTTTATCTTATGCAAAATTTTTAATTAGTTAAGTTCTGCGAAATACTTAATAGTTCTTACCATCTGGCTGGTGTAGCTGTTTTCATTGTCATACCAAGAAACAACCTGTACCTGATAGGTGTCGTCATCGATCTTAGCAACCATGGTCTGGGAAGCGTCGAAGATGGAGCCGTAGGTAGAGCCAACGATATCGGAAGAAACGATTTCGTCTTCGTTGTAACCGAAGGAAGCGGTAGCAGCAGCCTTCATAGCAGCGTTGATGCCATCCTTGGTAACGTCCTTACCCTTAACAACTGCAACGAGGATAGTGGTGGAACCGGTGCAGGTAGGAACTCTCTGAGCGGAGCCGATGAGCTTGCCGTTAAGTTCGGGAATAACAAGACCGATAGCCTTTGCAGCGCCGGTGGAGTTGGGAACGATGTTTTCTGCGCCTGCTCTTGCTCTTCTGAGGTCGCCCTTTCTGTGAGGACCGTCAAGGATCATCTGGTCGCCGGTATAAGCGTGAACGGTGGTCATGATACCGGAGGAGATGGGAGCGTAGTCGTTAAGAGCCTTAGCCATGGGAGCGAGGCAGTTGGTGGTGCAGGATGCAGCGGAGATGATAGCGTCTTCAGCCTTGAGGATGCCTTCGTTAACGCCGAAAACAACGGTGGGAAGATCGTTTCCTGCGGGAGCAGAGATAACAACCTTCTTAGCGCCTGCGTCTATGTGAGCCTGGCTCTTAGCCTTAGAGGTGTAGAAGCCGGTGCATTCAAGAACAACGTCAACACCTATTTCGCCCCAAGGAAGCTCTGCAGCGTTAGCCTTAGCGTAGATGGTGATTTCCTTGCCGTCAACGGTGATGGAACCGCCAACAACCTTGCCGTTTTCGTCAACGTTTTCAGTGTAAGAAACTTTGTCTGCCAAAGCATACTTGCCTTGAGCTGTGTCATACTTAAGAAGGTGAGCGAGCATCTTGGGGCTGGTGAGGTCGTTGATAGCAACAACTTCATAACCCTCAGCACCGAACATCTGTCTGAAAGCGAGACGGCCTATACGGCCAAAACCGTTAATAGCAACTTTTACTGCCATGATAAAAATACCTCCAAAAATTTTTCATTACCTGTATTCTATAACAAAATAATGAAAAATACAAGAGTTTTTTTAAAATTATAGGCACAATATTGCATTTTTGGTAAAATGATGATATAATGGCTTAACAAACTGGGGAATGTTAGATATATGGACGATAAATTTTATATGAAAGCGGCGTTAAGACGTGCCAAAGCTGCTTATAAGGATTGGGAAACACCCATCGGTGCGGTTATTGTCAAGGACGGGGAGATTATCGCAACGGGCAGAAATTTCAGGGAAAAGCGCAAAAACGCCCTTTGTCATGCTGAGATAATCGCCATCAACCGTGCCTGCAAAAAGCTGGGCTGTTGGCGGCTTAACGACTGCGACCTGTACGTGACCCTTGAGCCTTGCGCCATGTGTGCAGGTGCAATAATCAACGCAAGGATAAGGCGTGTTGTCTACGGTGCCTCCGACGGTAAGGCAGGTTCCTTCGGCAGTCTTGTGGATTTGGCGGCGTTGCCTTATAATCACAAGCCGCAGATAGTTTCGGGTGTTATGGAAGAGGAGTGCGCAGAGCTGCTTTCAAGCTTTTTTAAAGAGCTTAGAATACAAAAAAAGAAAAACAAAATATCCGAAGAGGAGAATGTGTAGATGAAAGAAAAGTATTATATTACTACTGCGATAGTTTATACTTCGCAAAAGCCCCATATAGGCAATGTTTACGAGATAGTACTTACGGACTGCCTTGCCCGTTATAAGCGTCAGAGAGGATATGACGTATATTTCCTTACGGGCACTGACGAACACGGTCAAAAAATACAAAATCATGCGGAAAAGGCAGGCATCAGCCCTCAGCAGTATGTTGACGGTATCGCCGGCGGTATCAAGGATATGTGGAAGATGTTCGGCATAAGCAACGACGGCTTTGTAAGAACTACCGACGACTACCACGTTAAGACCGTACAGAAGATATTTAAAAAGCTTTATGACCAGGGCGATATATATAAGGGCGCATACGAGGGCATGTACTGTACCCCCTGTGAGTCTTTCTGGACCTCTGCTCAGCTTAAGGACGGTTGCTGTCCCGATTGCGGCGGACCTGTTTCTCCCGCTAAGGAGGAGGCTTACTTCCTCAGACTTTCCAAGTACCAGGACAGACTTATTGAGTATATCGAAACTCACGACGATTTTATAACGCCCGCCGCAAGAAAGAACGAGATGCTTAACAACTTCCTGCGTCCCGGTCTTCAGGATCTGTGCGTATCCCGCAGTACCTTCAATTGGGGCATCCCCGTTACCTTTGATGATAAGCACGTTATCTACGTATGGGTGGATGCGCTTTCCAACTATATAACCGCCATCGGTTACGATACGGAAAATCCCACAGAACAGTACAAAAAGCTTTGGCCCGCAGACCTTCATGTTATAGGTAAGGACATTGTGCGTTTCCATACAATTTACTGGCCCATTATACTTATGGCACTTGGCGAGCCGTTGCCTAAGAAAGTAGTAGGTCATCCTTGGCTTTTGGTTGGCGAGGATAAGATGAGTAAATCCAAGGGCAACGCTCTTTACGGCGATAAGCTTATAGAGCAGTTCGGGCTTGACAGGGTAAGATACTACCTGCTTTCCGAGCTTCCTTTGCTTAACGACGGCAGTATAACCTACGAAAATGTGATTACCCGTTGCAATACCGACCTTGCGAATATCTACGGCAACCTTGTAAGCCGTACCGCTTCTATGATAAGCAAGTATTTTGACGGTGTTATCCCTGCGCCCGATACGGCAACCGATAAGGACGAGGCTCTTTATGCCGCCGCAACAGAGTGTAAAAACACCTTTGTGCAGAAGATGGAAGAGCTTAAGGTTTCCGAAGCAGTTTCCGCAGTTATCGGCTTCCTTAAGTCCTGCAATAAATATATAGACGATACCGCACCTTGGGTACTTGCAAAAAATCCCGACGATAAGGGCAAGCTTGCTACCGTACTTGCTAACTTGGTGGAAGGTATCCGTCAGGCGCACGTGCTTATGTATCCCTATATTCCCGATACCTCCGATAAGGTTGCGGCTATATACGGCTTTGAAGGCGAGGGCAGGGAATTTGACTCTACAGGTAGCTTCAAGTACACTGCAACAAATAACGCAGTTAAGGCAGAAGGCGTGCTTTTCGCCCGTATAGATGAAAAAGAGTTCTTTGAGAAGCTTGCGGCTGAGCGTGCGGCAGAAGAAGCCAAAAAGCAACCCGCAAAGGAAGAAAAGAAGGAAGAAATCCCTCAGATTTGTATTGACGATTTCGCAAAAGTTCAGCTTATCGCATGTAAAGTGCTTGAGTGCGAGCCTGTACCCAAGTCCGACAAACTGCTTCGCCTTATAGTTGATGACGGTGCAGGTAAGCGTCAGGTAGTATCCGGCATTGCAAAGTTCTATAAGCCGGAGGAGCTAATAGGCAAGACCCTTGCTCTTGTGGCAAACCTTGCACCTGTAAAGCTAAGAGGTGTTGAAAGCTGCGGCATGATTTTGGCATCCGGTGAAGAGACCGTGCGTGTTATCGAGCTTAGCGATGAAGTAGCACCCGGCACACGTATAAGATAGTATGGCTTACGATAGTTTGTTTGAGAGTGGGATATTTGATACCCATGCCCATTATGACGACCGCCGTTTTGACGAAGACAGGTACGAAGTCCTTGACGAGCTTTTCGGAAGCGGTAAGCTTTACGCTGCCGTTAACTGCGGTTGCGACGTGCGTTCCTCGGAGGCAAGTCTTGCTCTTGCCCACAGATACAAGCGTATGTACTGCGCCGTGGGTATCCACCCCCACGATGCCAAAAGTGCAGACGATAAGGCTTTCGATGCGATAGAGGCTATGTTATCCGACCCCAAAGCAGTTGCGCTTGGGGAAATAGGGCTGGACTACCACTACGATTTTTCACCCAGAGAGGTGCAAAAAGAGGTGTTCGAGCGCCAGCTTTCCATGGCAGAGCGCTTGGATGTTCCCGTGGTAATCCATGACAGAGAAGCTCATGCAGACTGCGTTGATGCGGTGCTTCGTCATCCTAATGTGCGTGGTGTTTTCCACAGCTTTTCCGGTAGTGCAGAGACCGCAAAAATACTGCAAAAAGCAGGCTGGTACCTTTCCTTTTCGGGTCCTGTTACTTTTAAAGGAAACGTAAAAACAGGGGAGGCGGCGCTTGCCACCCATAACGACAGAATAATGGTGGAAACCGATTGTCCGTATCTTACCC
>JAZSIW010000043.1:0-13393 GCA_045534025.1 Eubacteriales bacterium
GGGTTGCGACAAATGTGAGAGCCTTCTATGCCAAATATCTCTTTTCCCTCAACAATGTTTTGGGAAACGAGGTTTTCGTCGCCCTTTACTACAATGTCGCCGTCTGTGTATACTCCTTTTCTTGCCACAATAACATCGTGAGCACACGGGGTTATTTCTGCGGCCTGCGCCTTTGGAATAGCACCGATAATTTTTTCTCCGTTAACATAAGCGGTGTCGCCTTCAAGTATGGATAACTCGGTAGCTGTGGCATCGGACGTATCCACGAAAGCAGGACCGTCGGGCTTAATTACTATTACCTCGCCGAAATTTGCAGGGATAATATTGTTGTTTTCTTTGAATTTTGCTTTAATCCTCACTCCAACACCTCCGTGTCCGAACACGGCCCGATATGTACGGGGTAAGGGTCGGTTATAAGCGCATCATCGCCTTTTGTCAAAACACGGACTTGTACCGTAGCGCATTTGCATTCATCAAACATAAATGTTTCTTCCTGCGAGAGTTTAACCGAAACGGTGTTATCTGTAAGCTCCGTGCCGTCTATGTCCTTTTTCAAAACAATATCGCCCTGTTCGAAAATGAAACGCACTTTTTTGACATCGGCTATGTCGATGTCAAGCTCAACTTCATAAGTGGGGGTTGTGCCTCTATACATAAATACCTCCTTATTGCTTAGGCGTCACACTAAGCAACATATTTGCAGGAATTATCTGCCTTATCATTGCTGTGGCAATGGACATGCGCGAGGTAGACACCGCAAGGGTTATTCTTACCGTGCGTGCCGATGAATCGACCTCAAGCGTATAACCGTCTTCTCTGCCTGTAAATATCGTTAATATCTGCCTTAGTTTGTTTTCGGTAAACGGCGGTTTAGCAAAAACGGCGGCGTTAAGGGTTGCTGCCCTCTCCTCCACACTTAAAGAAGCAAGGCTTGGTATGTCATAGAACTGTTCGAGGCGTGAAATTAAATCCTTATCGGTTTGCCCGGGGAGTTTAATAAAAGGGAGCTTTGAAATACAAGACCTTAGCTCTTCAAGTTCAGGCTCTATCGCCGACCACAGAGCAGCTATCTCTCTTATATTGTTCATAAAAGAAGGAGCATTGTCTTTTATCATCATTCATCCCCCACAACAGGTATTTGTTCAGGTTGAAGACATATATTGTCGCTTTCGGCAAAATCGCTTAAGAATACACGCACCGTAGCTTCCGTTACGCCTTTCACACCCAATGCGATATAGCGTAGTGACTCGGCACTTACGACCGTTCCCTCGGACCAATCCAAATCGCTCCACTTTTTTCTGAGTTCTTCATAATAAAGCCGTTCTTTTTCTTTTATTTCCTCCAAGGCATCGCTTGCTTCATACCCCGATGACATAACCAGATTATACCTTGTGTACACAATAGTAGGCACAGCCGACCTTACACGCACGGTATGTCCGATAGGTGCCAGCCCCAAGCCTTCATTTGTAGAACTGAACAGGTCGGCAACTGCATTTATAACCTCATCCGAAGCTTTGTGGAAATACACGCTTTGGAGATATACCAAAACATCACCGGAAGAAGCATCCCGCATCACCCTAACGCCGCCCACACCGGGAACGGTTAACGCTTTCTGCTTGTAGTCCGCAACATTACCGCCAAAGGCTATAGCTGAGGTAAAGAAGCGGCTTCTGAAAGCTTCTGTTTCCTCTGCCTCTGTGCCTGGCGTTATAACCTCAGTCAAATGTGCCCAACTCAAACCGCTTATGGCTTCTATAGGCACAAGCGTTGCGGTTTGATATTTGTTACCGATTCTGCCTGCTTGTTCGCATTGCACTTTGCACAAACTATAGCTGCTATCCTGTACCCACTCGGTAACAACATAAGACAGCTCACCGCAGGTGAATCTTCTACCCGTGACATCAATATCTCCGGGCTCAAACATAGCACCCAGGATTGCATGTGTAGCAGGCTTTGGAGATATGCCGAAGGGCTTGGCTATCTGTTTAAGAGCTTCCATTTCTGCTGTGTCGGGAAGGCAATCGTTTATTGCCCTATCAAGCTGACGGTATGAAAGCTCAAACTCTACTGCCACAGCGGCAAGAGCGTTAAATATGATACTGCCTTCACGCTTATCAAGCTCGTTTGGTATGCGCTCCAGCATTCTTTCTTTCAAAACATTAAAGCTTAAGTTTTCGTACATTTATAAGGCTACCTCGCTTTCAAATTTTCCGTATTTTGTTTGCACCGAAAAAGCCACGGAAACGCTGCCTTCATTTACTGAAAAATCTTTTACCGTAACAGACAAGATACGAGTATCGGCAAGCAATGCCTCCCTAACACGCCGTTCTATCTCGGGGAGGACAAAACCAAGAGGGGCACCGATAAGCTCCTGCAGGGCGATACCGTAAGTACCGCCGTATATGGGATAAACGCCTTTTTCCGTACTTAACCTTAACCGTGCCGCCTGCGCTACCGCATCTAAGCCGTCTACCATACCCGATATACGGCTACCGTCCGATGTTATGGCATAAGTAAGGTCGGGGTGCTCTTTATATTCAACATTCAAAACCGTTTGCGGTATCATATTTCCACCACCCTGTCAACGGCTATGTATTTTTGCCCGCCTTGTACTCTAAGCAACACAAGCTTATCTCCGAGGGCAAGTGCTATGTCGCCCGCATCGTCGGTCAACGCCGCCGTAACCGCTAAGACGGAGCCGGTTAATGTAAGCTTATCGCTGACCTTAACCGTAAGAGGAGATACAGCCGTTACTGTGCCGAAACTTACGGTTACGGGCTTTGAAGCATCAACCGCTTCTTTTGCGGCTTGTTTTACCGCTTGTGCAAAATCACCCATTTATTCCACCTCCTATCAATGTCAGATCCATTGTGTGACTGCTTTCTTTAAAGACATGTTTGCAAACATCGACCAACATATACTGACTAAGCTCGGTACCGTCACCCAACTCAAGAACGACTACAACCAAGCTTCCTGCACGCACCTTTAAGTCTCCTTTGCAACCGGTGATTTTAAGACTTCTGCTTTTAGAGTTATAAAGGGACAACAAAGCGTTGGCTTTTACAACACCGTTTTCGCCTTCTTTAAGCTTTTCCGTAAGCTGAAGAACGCCCCAACGGTTTATATTACTGCTGTCCTGTGCTATATAAGTGTCAACCATACCCGTGCTTTCGTTATCACGCTTAAGCTTAATACGGTTATACACCTTGTTATCTATGCTTGTTGTATAGCTGAACTTTTCTGCGCTTTCGGCATCTATAACAACATCGGTTTTCATATTCTCCAAGGACTTAAGCGTTAATTTGCCGAAATCATCGTACAGAATATACATTCTGCCGGTATTCATAAGCTCACCGTCCAAAGCGTTCAGTATGATATCAAATAAGGTACTGTCTTCCTCTACCGTTTTGGGCAGGCAATATGTTGTAGGTTCTATCGTCCCCAAATTAAGCCTGTAAGAGTTTCCCAACCGCTGTACGACCTGAGAGGCAAGCAAACCGTTGTATTCCAATGTATCCTTGTTTTTTAAGTACCGCAGTTGGTCATAAGCGGTTACGCTTATGCTTTCGCTTTGGTCCCTTTTTGTCGTAAACACAAAGCCAAAAAATATGCCTTTGTCTTCGTCTGTAAAACTAACGGCATCGCCTTCATCAATTTCAGCGATGCCGTCAGATATTACCGTAAATGCAAGCTTACCGGGTACGCCTTTTCGCTCCGTAGTCCAAGACACTCCATCCTTAACGGGAACTTCGTATATCTTATCTCCGTGGGTTATGCGTATTTTCACAGCGCACCTCCTTTACGGCGTTGTGACCGTAGCGCCGTTAAGCACCGTCAGATGCGTTGCCGCAATAAGGCTGTTTATTCCCGTTCTGTCAAGAAGCACACAATCTACTTTCCCCCCGACACCGACTGCACTGACCGTATAAGTGTTAAGATATACCCAATCGGGTATAATCGCACCGTTATACCACTTAGCCCCTTCTTTAATCTTTACACGGCTGCCAACCTTAAGGGCAGATGCGGAAGAAGCAACGGGAGAAGATGTGCTTCCGTTTTCGGTTGTCGGCTCAGAAGGAGTAAGGTTGTATACCTTTGTGCGATAATCTCTGTATTGCTTAAGCTTAATCTTAACCAATATATCCGTCCCTTGGGAAGCGTCGTCTATCATCGAGCAGTCCTCAAGGCTTACATTAAGGCTTGTACCGAACAAAAAAATACCGCTGACATCGAAGCGTGATACAACAAAAGATACGGCGGTAAGCTTGTTTTTGATGTTTACAAGCTGTTCTATATAATACGATGCAGGCTTGTATCCGTTTGGATAGACAGCAAAAGGATAGGCTTGGTTAGGCAACAATACTTCAAATTCAATGTCCGTAAGGCCCGGGTGTTTAAGCAGGTTTATTTCGCCGCTGTCAATAAGTGTTACCGTGCTGTTTTTGTTTTTTATTTTCACTTCAAGCTTTCCCGGTGCAACGGGAAATCTCATTCCGTCAAGATAAAGTTCATACATCAGCTGTGTACCCCGTCTGCAGCTATCTGCAACTGTTCGGTCATCTGTTCCGCCACATAGGTTACTATACCGTCAAGGTCGCTTCCGCTGCTTAAATTTTGCGTTATACCGCCAAGGTTAACGGTTACCTCCGCAGTGGTAAAACGGTTTACAACCTCCCTCTCCGCTATATCGCAAATATATTTAAGGTCCTCGGCAGTAGCAGTTACTGCTTTGGATATAGTGGATGTGTCCCTGTTTATCCCTTCACCGGAGTTGGCAAGCGAACCGAGCTTATCGAAAAGCGTTACCCAGCTATAACTACTGTCCTGAGCATCGGTATATTGCGAAGTATAGTCACCTATGGCACCTTCGAGAAGTTGTCCCCATTGCTGTTCTACATCTAAGGCAGTATTGTAATCATTTTCTGCCTCAGCATATTCGGGAGTTATAACTTGTGTTGCTGTTGAATCTGCCAAAAAGGCCTGTAATGCAGCATCGTATTCATCCTGCCTTGCATTTTGCAAAGCAGTTTCGTAGTCGCTCTGCAATGCTGCCACATAGTCCAGCGTGTCTTCCGCAATATAGGTATCGTCATCCGGTAAATAGGAATCTTCGACAAGCCACTTAGCATATGCCTCTGCAACTTCAGGATAATTCTCTATAAAATAGCTATCACTTTGAGAATACCAGGTTCGCTTAAAATCCTCTTCTCCTAACGTCGCATATTTTTCAGTATTGTTCAAAACAAGTTCCTTTTCCAACCTTGTAGATATCGCCGACTTATACTGTTCGTACGAAGCATCGACTGTAGCTTGAGCTTTTGTGAACCCAACATACGAAGACAAAAGGTTGCCCATTTCGGCGGTTGCTCCTTTTATGGAAAAAGCAACACCATCAAACGCCACCGCCAAGTCATCAACACCCGGCACAATGCTTTCTATGTTCTCAAGATATGTACCCATAAGGTCAAGCCGTTGGTTTACTTCATCGTAGTTAGTTGTGTCTATGGGTTCTTTCATAAGCTCTTGAACACGAGCCCATTCTTGTTGGGCAATAATTGCACTTACGAATCCGTCGCTTTGAGATATGCTTTTATAAGCATCTTGCTTAGTTTTCAGCATTACCTCTATTTCTGTTTGCCCACCGTTAAGATTAGAAAGTTCCTTATCGATATTAGCAAGCTCTTCTTCCATCTCCTTAAGCTCATCGGTAGAAGCGCCTGCAGATTCACCGTAATCGGAAAAAGCGCCCGCAAGGCCGCCAATCGCACCTATCAAAGCAAGGGCGGGACAAGCCCACATAGCAGCATTAAGTAATTTTTGTCCAACAGTCGCCGTGCCTGCGGCAATAGCAAGTTTTGCTTTAGCTACAGCTGAAAGGCTGTCTGCGCCGGTGGACTTTAGCACTGCCGCCGCTTCTTCTTTTGTGTATTTTGCTGATAGGATAGTCATGGTGTTTTTTATACCTTTGACTATTGTGGCGCCGGCATCAACCACTTTTGCCGCTCCAACCGCTAAAGCGTAGCCTGCTATAGCGCCTGTAGCTGGCTTCACTACAATCGCTATTTTGTCCCAATTCTTATACGCCCAATTGGCAGCGGTACCTATCCCTTCAAGCAAAGGCTGTGCCGTTTGCACGAGAGAATTATAAGCTACGGTACCTATTTGTGATATGGTCATAGGCATTTGCTCAAAGCGGGCTTCTACTTCGTCAGCAGAATAGAACATAGCGTTCTTTATAACATCGGCGGTAAGCATGCCTTCCGCCGCCCACTCTTTCATAGAACCTGTTGCGCCTTCCACATTTCGCATATAGTCTTCTATTGCCTGTGCCAAAAGCGGTGCGTTTTCTATAATGCTTCGGTATTCGTCACCCTGCAATGCGCCGGCAGACATAGCCTGTGCAAGCTGATAGCTGGCAGAGGCTTGCTCCGCATCGGAAGCACCGCCTACGACAAAGTTTTTGTTAAGCAGTTCCACAAAGCGCACCATCTCTGTGTTGCTGTCAAACTTATCGCCCGCCATAAGCCCAAGCTTTGCTACTACGGACTGCATATCCATATAGTCACCTCGGGAGTCTTGGGCGGCGGCAAATATGTCTTCCTGCAAGCCCGCCGTGTTCCCGTCGCTTATCAAATTAAGCCTTGCGGTTACAGAGGTTTGGCTATCCGACAAATCCACAAGAGCAGATGCCGCCTGCAACGCGGCATAAGCCGTAAGCGCAGCACCTATTTTCCCGTGCAAAACATCGGTTGCGGCAGATGCTCGCTCTATTGACTTTGTTACTTCATCCTGTTCAACAGAAGTGCGCTTTACAGATTCTGTTACTTTGTCCTGTATACCCGACGCTTTTCGCTGTTTCTTTTCAAATTCGTCAAGCTCTTTGTTTATGTCCTGCGTTAAATCAAGAACGGTCTTAAACGCCTCATCATCCATACCAAGCTTCGTGGCGGCGTTAGCGGCTGCAAGGTTATTGTTCATAAGTTGTATTGCGTCATTGATTTTTCGAAGTACGGGAGTCATCGAATCTGTTATTGTAAACCGAGCGCCAAAATCTTGCATAGCTTTTCACCTCCTCGTTTTATTTGGGCTTTTCTGCCTCGGCCCGCTTTTGGATAGACGCTATAACAAACGCTTTTTCCTGCGAGTCGAGGTCAAGAAACTCCCTTGGCTTCCAACCAAATTTTTGGAGGCAATAATGGGCATATACCGCCTCAATATCGCCTCCGCTTATCAGTTTTTTGCCTCTTCAATTTTTTCGGGCGTTACGCCGAACTTGTTAGCCTCAAATACCTTGCTTGCGTAAGTACTGTATTCGCCGGAGATAAGCATTGCCTGTACCAGGTCCTCGGCGCTTTTAACCCCGTAGCTGTCCTGAAGCTCTGCGTTGTTAAGGTCGGGAAATACCGTACACTTTGCCACCAAAGCGGCGGTATAACCTGTACGGTCATCGCCGAACCTCTTGTTAAGCTCGGTATTCTCCTTCCCCGTAATGCAGCCGTACTTCCATTCGATAGGCTTACCGTCTTCACCGACAAAACGGGACGATGCGGGATATTTATGTACTTCTACCTTCTTTGCGTTTTGCGCAAAAAAAGCACTTAGAGATGTTGCCATATTTTATTTCCTCCTTACTTTACTGCATTCCTCGAAGCAAACTGAACTCTTTGGGCATTTCCCAATCGTCGAATGTGCCTGATACATCCTCTTCCAAAGGTGAGTCAGAGCTTGCATCGTATTTGGCAAGAATAACAGAGTTAAGCAGGGCGCCTTTAAGAACTACCGTTTGTCTGCCTGCGGAAGAAGTAGGATCCTCGTTTGTTACGGTAATGTCCATAGAAGGCATTATGCCGGTGCGCTTGTATTCCTGCATCATTTTGCGGAATATGCTTGTGTTGTAATAGGCTGTGCCGGACCACGTGCCCTTCCAGCCTGTAGGCTTACTGCCCTTGTTATTTCGCCCGAGTATTGCCACATCTGTGGAATTAGCTTCCATTTTCGCTTCAAACTTATAAAGCTGCATAAGGCTATACCTGTTTCCGTCAGCGAGCTGTATTGTGCAGCTGGCGGTAGAGCCGGATATAGCGTCAAGCGCATTCATAGTTGCATAATTGCTCATTTTCTACCTCCTAACTTAATACCAATGTTAAATAAAGCTTTGCCATGGTGTGCGCCACCGCAAGAGGTGCTATTTGTACCACGGTAGTGTCTACATCGTTGCCTGCAGTCACCGTCACGGCTTCTGTGGAGAAGTCTGTAAATATGCCTTCCGCAACAGCTGCCTGGATGAGCTTGCATATATCATTCCACAGACTTGTTCTGCCGTCTTCGTCATTTGCTACCGCGCCCGAATACTGGGTGCTGTACAAATACCTTATGGCATCGGAAAGATTGTCTCCCGCACGGACGGTTTGGTTAAGGCGGAAAAGCTTACCCTTGTCTTTTGTATAAGTTACAAGGGAATTTATATCCTCAAGGACACGGGGTACGCCGTGCACATCATTGAAGATAAACTTACCGCTTTTAATTGCGGATTCCAGCTGAGTAAGAGTATACTCAGTATTAACTGTAAGCTCTCCATCGTAGGCGGTATTTGTAAGGCTTTTGTTAAGTGCACAGCCTGCTGAAGCACCTGCAACCCAATACACAAGCCCCCATTCGCCAAAGCCTATGGCATTTTCGGGATAGCCGCTTACTGCGTTCTCTACGCTTATTACGGAAAGGTCGTCAGCGGCGTTCCTGTAAGCCACAAGCTGAAAATCTACACCGTGCTCCTTTCTCATGCGCTTGGTGTACGAAGCAAACAAAGACACTGCCTCTTCGGTTGTAACAGGGCAAACGAGTACATTGAAGCTCTGTTTTTCCAACTTATCAAGATAGCTTTGATAATCGCTTACGGTGGGTGCGGCGCCATCGTCACCGCCGCTTAGTGCGGTACCTGCAGAAGCGGTTAGGCTTGCGGAAGCCGAAAATGTGACATAGTCGTTATCAACAAGGTCGGCAGAAGAGCTTACCGTTTGCAAATCTACCAAAGCATTATCCAAGTATGTACTGACATCGTACATATCGTTATTGTCTATGTTAGCCGCAACGGCGATTTTAAGGTTATTGCCGACACTGCCGTTGTGTTTGGCAGTTGCCAGGTCACAGGTAGCTTTAGCGCCGCCCGTGCCACTTATACGGTATACAAGGGCTTTTTGTGCCTTGCTGAAAATCTCTCTCAACGCCAAAAGCTGAGGGGACATAGCGGAAAAGCCGAAAAGCTTCATAGCGTTTTTATAAAATTCGCCCTGGTCAAGCTCTGTAATTTTGCCTTCCTCACCCCAAGTAAAGGGTAAAGCAACTGCAACGGTGCCACGCTGACTTGCGGGAACGCCGCCGGCGTCTTCTGTAACGGCGTTAATATACACGCCGGGTAATATCTTATTTTGTGCGGTAAAATTGCCACCGATTATTGCCATAGTTTATACCTTCCTTTCCAAAAACTTTTCAAGTGCCGCCTTAGCTTCTGCCACGGTATATCTGCGGTCAGATTTCAGTGCGGCGGTAAGAGCATCCTTGCGGGTGGCAAAGCACTTTGCCCGCAAAAGCTGTTCTACAGTAAAAGAAGGAGGTACCCTTTCAGGGCTTTCCTCCTTGGGAGTTTCTGCTTTTTGAGTTTTAGACATCTGTATATACCTCCAATACGGTCATTTTTTCTGTGGGGTCTTCGGGCGTGTAAGTCCTGTAGTCATAGCTTACAGTGATGTGCAATACATCATCAACGTGTGCAGTGCTTAAATTTGTGCCTCTGATGCGGTCTCCGCCGGGAAGAGTAATAATACGAAGTGCCGAGATTATTCCGTCCACGGCTTCAATATTGGCTTCGTGACTTGCTCCGAAATACGCTATATCAAAACTTGTGTATCTGTTTTTGCGGTTTCCGACATTGTCTCTTTCGTTTGCGGAAACCAAGGTTATAAGCATATCGCCGTCGTAAAGACCCTGTTTTATATTTTCGCATACGATTTTTGAGGACGGGAAAGCACCGTGCAAAGCCAAGCTTATGCCGTCGAGGATAAGTTTTGTGGATACTTCAGCCATTATCAAACCTCTTTTTTATTTCTGCCGCCATTCGCTTGTTAAGGATGGCAGGGATGGCGGGGCGTAGCTTTATAATGGTACGCTTTAAAAAGAATTTGCCGGGGGCAAACCCAACAACCAAGCGTTTCTGCAAAGCGGGCACATATCTGCCTTTTTGTTGCCTGTGCCCGTACTCGACATACGGAGCATACTTAACGGGGTTAAGCAAAGTAAGACTGTATGTGTGACCCGACTTGGTTACGCCCTGCTTTTTTATGTATGCGGCGCTTTGTTCTGCCGTAGGCGTCCCCTCTCCCGATGCAGCCTCCTCGTATGTTTTGGCAAGCCAACCTCTTTTAAGCGTGCCTCCTACATATCCGTCCCAATGCTTTTGGTATTCAGCCCATCGTTTCTTAACCTTTTTGTAACGCCTGTCGCCTTCAAACTTGGGTTTTTTGCCGAGCGGCGTTTCGGGGATAACAAGGGCAAGGAAGCGACCGCCAAGCTCTTTGACTGCCGCTTCACATATACTGCCTGCATCTTTTTCAAGCCTTTGCATTTTCTTTGCAAATTTATTGAACTCCGAAAGGTCTACCGACATTACGCCCACCCCTTAAACTCTGTAAGCTCTATTTCCTGATGAGTGCTGTATACCTTGGGCTTGCCCGATGAAGAGTAGCTTTCCGTCCTGCCGTTTTGGGTAACGGTAAGCTTGCTGCCGGGCGGAATGGTTAAGGCAGAAGAAATAAAGAGCTTTATGCCTTGCGGTGCAGTATTTGCGCCTGCGCCGTCTGTTGCGGCAGGGCTTGAGCCGAAAGACACACGGCACGGTTCATCTATGATGATAGGCTTTTCGCCCTCTTCGCTCCTACCGTTGGCTTCGTTTGTTGTGTAGCCGAACACATATACGGTGCAACGCCCTTTCCACAATTTGCGGAGGGCGGCACCATGCCCTACCACGACAGCCTCCTATACCGAGCTATGGCAGAAGGCGGCGGAGTTGATAAGCGCTTTGCCTCTGCCGTCAGCATCCCGACAGACGAAAGGGACACGTCAAAGCTAACGCTGGTGTCCCCTTCTTTTATATTGGTTATAGCAGCATCTTCATCAGATACGCCGGAAGATGCAGAAAGCGAATCTGACAAAGTATACCCCGCCGCCATATCCGCCCAAACATATATAAGCCCGTCAGGCACTTCGGTGCGGTTAAGCTGATTTAACAATTCGGCTTTTGCACGCTCGATATTAAGCTCTAACGAAAGCCCGTTTATCTCAAGCATACCGAGCGCATTAAGTCTGCGTAAGGCTATGTTTTTTATCGACTCTGCCGTTAATGCCATTGCCTAAGCCTCCCTTTATTCTTCCTCGCCTTCCTCAGATGCGGCGGTTGCATTTGCGCCGGTAGCAAGGTCAGATATGGTACCGTGAAGGAAAGCGGGACCGTGTGCAAGTCCTATCTGACCGTACAACTGCTTTCTTACTGCCGCACCTGTGTGCGCCAAGTCTTCAAGGAAAAATACACCCTTTCCGGGAACTTCCTGGAATGCGGGCGCAACATGTTTAATATCAATTGCGAAAACCATATTTGCAGGTGCAAAGGGGTCATATACTACGCCCACCTTACCGAAATCGGTAAGAATATCGGTGATGTTAACACCCGCTTCGGTCCTGGATTCGGGAGCTTTGTTTGCGTATATGGAAGATATTGCCTGCTTCTGATAACTGTTGCAGAAAAGAATTACATTATCAAAAGCAGCACCGCCGTCTGCCATATTACGCCAAAGGGTATTAAGCACTTCCTGAGAAAGCTCTTTGCCGTTTGCAGAAAAATTGCAGCCGTTTTCGTCACAAAGTTGTGCAAAGCCCCTTGTTTGATTTGCTTCATTTGCGTTTTGTGCGGGTGTATAAACACCGTTGAAGAAGGTGTATTCCACATCTCTTGCGATTTTTTCAAGCTTGCGTGCCACCTGAAAATCAAGCTCATTGCCCACACTGTTACTTGCACCTGCGGTGTTTATGCCCGAAAGCTTACCTTTGTTTGCAAGCTTAGCGTAAGTAAGCTCGATTGTTTCCTGGAATATTTGGGTAACATTAGTAAGCTGCTGGCGTGCTATCTCCGTACCGGCAGGTGCCGTAGCGGATGCGTTTTCGCTTATATTGGGCTGTGCCGCCGCAGGGAAATCATACAACACGCCTGTGGAGAACACATCGCTTTCCGTTTTAAGACCGCCTGTAAGGCCGCCTATAAGAGAAAGCAAGGGGGTCTTTGTGGGGCAAGCCGCAAAAAGCTCACCTACATAGTTGGGCAGGTTCCAAGAAGTGCCCATTCCTGTTACGTTGTTAGGCATCAATTATCATCCTTTCTTTTTTGAAATTTGCTAAAACAGCGTTATGCCTTTTTCCGCTGCTTCGCGCTTTACCGCTATTGCGGCTACATTGTTTCCGCTTTTCCTTGCGGCTTCAAGTCTTGCCCGGTAATCCTCTGCACTTCCTGCAGGGGCGCCGGGAGCTTTTCCTCCGGGGTCACCGGGCTTCATACCCGACAGCTGTACTTCGGCTTTTTGAGCAAAAAGAAAGGACGTGCTTTCGTCTGAAGCAAGTCCTTGTATAGCCTCTGTAAGCCCCTTTACGGTGCCGTCCTCTGCCGCTTTGGCATCCTTTAAAAACTCCGCAAGCAAAGCCTTTACGGCTACATTGTTCTTTGCGCCCGCAGAGGACAGTGCAGCATTTACGGCATTGTCAAGCCGTATTGCCGCTATCTTTGCCTCGTAATCGGCTTTGTCCTTGGCATTGCTCTCTTGCAATGCAGTTATCTGCTTTGCAAGCTCCTCAGCGTTGCCGACGGTGCTCTTCAAGGTTTCAAGCTGGGTGTCCCTCTCCTTAAGTTGCCTGCTTTGCTCCTTTAAGGCTTCGTTTTTAGCGTTAAAGTCCGCCTTGGGCACGAAGTTTTTACCTATCTCCGCAGATATCGCCGCATCTACGGTATCGGTATACCCCTCTCCCAAGATTGCCTTAAGCCATTCCAGTGCCATGTGTTATACTCCTTTCTTTCCGCCGCTTTCCTTTTTCTCGGGCAAGTCCCCGTAACGCGGCCCTTTATTTCTATTCCGCCAAGGAGCGGTTTTCTTACTACGAAAAAAGACACCCGAAACGGATGTCTTTTGCTTTTTGTCAATCAAATACAAAATGAAAACACTCTAAAAAATCATGCATAATTTGTTCTTTTTCGTGCATTTGCAATATAGGCTCCAAGCGCCCCGCTATATGCTCTTCGTAATACCAGCCGATTTCACCTTTAATTACTTCCGTAACCTGATTGTTTTTGCATTGCCAA
>JAZSIW010000081.1:0-6203 GCA_045534025.1 Eubacteriales bacterium
GCTTCCCCGTTGAAGACGCAGCTGACGAAGAAAGCTCTGAAGAACTTTCCGTTATCGAATCTTCCGACGCTATCGTAAATGAAGAAGAGTCTGATGAAAGCGCTGAATAATATTAATTTAAGTTAATATAAAAACAGCAAAAAAACAAGACCGCAAAAGGTGGGTTTTATACAGTTATAACCATTAAAGAAAACGTAATGTGTAAAAATCACAGCTCGGCATTTTTGCTTTTATAATGAAAATGGGGGGACTCAAAACCGATTGATTTGAGTCCCCCCAAGCTGATGACAAACCTTGTCATCAGCTTGGCAGACTGCTGAGAAAGAGTGCAGACAAAACGAACCGAGGCGTAAACTGTACAAAGGTACTGTGAGCCGAGGTTCGTTTTGAACGAAAAGCACCGAAATAAACAAAATTTTCGGGGAGATTTCCCCGAAAATTTTTACTTTATGGTAACAGTATTTTCTTTTTTCGTGTTCTGTGCCTTTGGCAGTGGTCTGAATCGCCCCCTGCCAAGGCAGGGGGCGATTCTTTTCGTGGTCCCCATGAAGCCGATAGGCTTCATTTAGTGGTTACAGACGGAAGAGGGGCATCTGTCAAAGACTTCAAGGCATCCTCATTTGCTATTGCTTTTTTTCGTATTTGTGATATAATTTTAATAAGCTTAGGAAAAGTGTGGTGACTTTATGCCGTTTTTACCTATCTCGGCGGAAGAAATAAAAGAGCTTGGTTGGTCTGCACCCGATTTTGTGCTGGTAACAGGGGACGCTTATGTTGACCATCCTTCTTTCGGCACGGCCATTATTTCCCGCGTGTTGGAGGCGGAGGGCTACCGTGTGGCAATCCTTTCCCAGCCCGATTGGCGAGATACAACCGATTTTTGCCGCTTTGGCAAGCCTCGCCTTGGCTTCTTGGTCAACAGCGGTAATATCGACAGTATGGTTGCCCACTACACTGCTGCCAAAAAACGCAGGGGGGACGATTATTATTCTCCCGGTGGCAGTGCAGGCAAGCGCCCCGACCGTGCTATTATTGTATATTGTAACCGAATCCGTCAGGCATACGGTGACGTGCCCATAATTATCGGTGGTATAGAAGCCTCTACCCGCCGTTTTGCCCATTACGATTATTGGACGGATAAGGTGCGCCGCAGCATTCTTATAGACAGCGGTGCGGATCTGCTTGCTTACGGTATGGGCGAAAACATTATGCGCCGCATAGCATTTCTTTTGGATAAGGGCGTGCCCGTGCATAAGCTTAGAGATATAAGGGGCACGGTCTACCGTTGCGCTAAGGATGAAGTGCCTCGCTTTGAATATGTGGAAACCTTTGATTACGACACCCTTAAGAGCGATAAAAAAGCCTACGCAAGGGCTTTTAAAATCCAATATGAAAATATGGATGCGGTAACAGGCAAAGCTGTGTGTGAGGAATATGATGACTGCAGGCTGGTTCAAAATCCGCCCATGCCGCCCCTCACAAGGGCAGAGCTGGATAAGGTCTATTCCTTGCCCTATATGCGCACGTATCATCCCGTTTACGAGAAGGACGGCGGCGTGCCTGCCATTGCGGAGGTGCGGTTTTCCATAACCCACAGCCGTGGTTGCTTCGGTGGCTGTAATTTTTGTGCGCTGACCTATGTTCAGGGCAGAAGTGTATGCAGCCGCAGCGAAAAAAGCGTACTTGAGGAGGCGGAGCTTATTGCCGCAATGCCCGATTTTAAGGGCTATATTCACGACATCGGCGGCCCTACCGCCAACTTCCGTCACCCTGCCTGCGCAAAGCAGAAGGAGCACGGCGTTTGCAAGGACAAGCGTTGCCTCTTCCCAACCCCATGCAAAAACTTAAACGCTGACCATAGCGAATATATAAGTCTTTTGGAAAAGGTGGAGAAGATACCCGGCGTAAAACGTGTATTTATTCGCAGCGGCATACGCTTTGACTATCTGCTGGCAGACAAAAACGAAAAGTTTTTCAAGCGGCTTGTGGCAAACCACACAAGCGGCCAGCTTAAGGTTGCGCCCGAGCATTGCTCCGACAACGTGCTTAAATATATGGGCAAGCCCAATTTTGAGGTTTATAAGCGCTTTCAAAACCGTTTTTATCAGCTGACCAAATCAATGGGGAAGGAGCAGTACCTTGTGCCGTATCTTATGTCTTCCCACCCCGGCAGCACCATAAACGACGCTATAGAGCTGGCGTTGTATCTTAGAGAAAACAAGCTTAATCCGGAGCAGGTGCAGGACTTTTACCCAACACCCGGCACCGCATCTACCTGTATGTTCCACACGGGGATTAACCCCTTTGACATGCAAAAGGTCTACGTGCCCAAAAGCTATGAGGAGAAAAAACTGCAAAGGGCGCTTCTTCAGTCTTATAAACCGGAAAATGCGCCCCTTGTTCGCAAAGCCTTGGAGGCGGCACACCGCACCGACCTTATATCGGTGTTACTACCTCACGGCGGCAAAAAGACGGCTCCTAAAGCCCGTGCTTCTTATAAAGGTAATCCCAAAGAAAAGCCAAGACAAGGGAAAAAACAGCACATCCAAAAAAAGACTCGCAAACCTTAAGGCTTTCTCTTAGCAGAAAATAGCCGCTGAGGTCTTTGATGTACCAAAGTTGCGCTATGTAGCACACGCTTAGCACCAAGGGGAAAAGGATGCCTACTAAAAGGGTATAAATTGCGGCTTTGCAAGGTTTTGTTTTCATAATGTGTAAATCCTTTCTTTACAAATCGGTTTTTTTGTGATATAATGGCATAGATGAGCTTTACAGAAAGAGGTGTTTGTTAAATGAAATGTCCCGCTTGTAATCACCCGGAAAGCAAGGTTATAGACTCGCGCCCTACGGCAGAAGGTGCTTCTATCCGTCGCCGCAGAGAATGCCTTCAATGTCAGCGCCGCTTTACCACCTATGAGATAATAGAAGATGTACCTATGTTGGTGGTAAAAAAGGACAACACCAGAGAAGCCTATGACAGAAACAAGCTGCTTGCAGGTATTATCCGCGCCTGTGATAAGCGCAAGATTTCCAAGGATGTTATGGAAGGTATTGTCAGTGATATAGAGCGTAACCTGCAAAACTCGGTTCATAACGAAATTCCCACCTCTTATATCGGTGAGATGGTTATGCGCCGCCTTAAGGAGATAGACGAGGTTGCTTATGTGCGCTTTGCCTCTGTTTACCGCCAGTTTAAGGATCTGGACGCTTTTGTTGAGGAACTTAATAAGTTGCTTGCAGAAAAGAAATAATAAAAAAACAGCACGGAATCGGTATTAACTGACATTCCGTGCTGACTTTTATTTTGTTGTGAATTATGCTTTGTGCAGGTACTACTTTATGGGTAGGTCAAAGCCTTCTGCAAAGAAACGGTTGGGGTCTACAAATACGCCGTTTACCGATATGCTGAATCGAAGCATGGAGATAGCCTCTTCGCCTTCCTTATAGGTCATGCCGCTGACGCCGGCCGTGCCGATAAGCACGCCCTCCTGCACCGTGTCGCCCACAGCCTTGCCTTCAATAAAGTCGCCAAGGTTGTAGTAGTGGGAAAGAACACCGTAACCGTGGTCTATAACCATCATCTTGCCGTGTATCTCGTCCTCACCCATGTAAATTATAACGCCTCTCGCCGCAGATTTAACGCTGTCTCCTGCAGTCATCGTATAGTCTATACTTTCAAGATGGAAATAGGGTACAACGTCGTTTACGGACATATAGGTGCCGTAGTTATACAAAACATCGTTTTCGGTAGGCTTGCCAAACTTGTTGCCCGGCTCTATCATAGGTTCTTCCTTATTGCTAAGCCACTCTTCCATAAGTGCGGCATACGCCTCTATACTGTCCGGGGTAGTTGCTTTAATGTAAAGCTCGGTATCCATTCTTGCCCGATTAAGCTCTTTGCTTGCAGGAACCACGGAGATAGTAAAGCTTTCGGTAATGTCGCCGATGGTAAAGCTTACGGAATAATCCCCCTCCGCGTTGTTAACTCCGACGGGCATTGCTATATATGCGTAGTCACCGCCCTCGTCGTATATAATGCTAAGAGGAGAGGTGTCAAGCATGGTATCAAGCACAACGGTTTCGTTAGCGCTAAGGTGGCGGAAGGTCAAATATATAACCGCACCCGCTGTTGTTTGCGCAGGCGTGTTCATAAGTTCCGGATGGACATCGTAAAACACGTCAAATTCATAAACCGCAGTTCCGCCGGTGACCTTGCCCATAGAGTTCCACCGCGCCTCCAGACGTGCGGTAAGCACGGTGTCGTTGGTGTGGTACAGTTTGCTGAATGCGGTTTCCTGCAATACGTTGCCGTCGGGGTCTGTAAACGAAAGCAGCACTTCCGCAGGCTCTACAGAAAAGTCTATTGGGTTTTCACTAAGCTTAAAATCATAGTTAAAGCTTTGCTTTTCTTCGGATGTAGGGGTGGCAGTGTGGTTAACAATGCTACCCGCAATATTCTGATACTGCCATGTATATTCCTTTGGCGCAATTGTTTCCTTGGAGTTGCCCATAACAAAGCTAAGGCTGGGCAGTGCATAGCCCGAATTGTCATAAACCACCGCATATTCGTTCCTTTGCAAAAGGGTTTTGGCGTGGGCTGACAATACGGAAGCGTAGCTGCCGTCAGACTTTTGCAAAAAGCAACCGTTGGTGTTTATTTCCGGGTAAAGCTTAAAGGATACATCGCCCTCGTCTCTTTTTATGGTAACGTCAAAGCAGTCAGCATCCTTCACAGACCGTAGCGGCGCTGTAAGAGGTGCGGCGTTGAGATACATGTCCACGTAAAAGCTTATGTCTTCCTTTTTGGTAAAGGCGCATTCGCTGCCGTTGGTGTCGGTGACCGTAACAGCCGTAACCGTGTCGGTATCAATATTCGTATCGGAAAGGGTCAAAAAGAAATAAACTATAAACACCATGGGCAGGCACAGCAGTATCCACAGCCATGCTCTTTTTTTGTTTTTCTTTTCCACTTAAATATCCGTCCCTGTTCTTTAGCCCTTGATAGCGGCTTCAATATAGTATTTAACGGAAGCTACATTGGGGGATATAACGATATAAGCATAAACGCCTGTACCGCCAACCACGGCTGTAAGGGTCATTTGATAGTTGTCGGGATTGTAATCCTTGTACTGATTTTGCAGGCTGGTAAGCTTGTTGTTAAGCAAATTTCTTATGGTTTCGCCCTCTGCTTCGCTGTTGGCAATATAAACAGCTGCCGTTTCTGCAGAATTGCCGGATTCCTCACAAAGCCAAAAGCCCTTTGCAAAGCTTTCGGGATTAATGCCTACATCGTTGTAAACGGACTCTGCATCCATATCAAAGCTTTTATCCTTTAACAAGCTTCCGACTTCCGTTTTAAATTCGTCAAAGTTGTCGTTGATGTTAATTGCGGTTTCTTCCTTGCTTTCGGTTTTGCTTTGTTCTTTTTCGTTTTCTTTTGCATCACCGCAAGCGGTAAAAGATGCGGCGGCAAGAATGCCTGCCAATAATAAAATCAAAATCTTTTTCATAATATTTTTCCTTTCTGTATGGGGTATGTATACTTTTATTCAAACAAAGGGATACTTGTGGGATTAGTCCAAGTGCCTGCGGTTTTCTTGCTTGCGTAGTCACGCAGTACATCCATCCAAATGTAATATGCTTTTTCGGTAAGATGACAGTAATCGTCTATGGAATATACCGAAGCCAAATAACCGTCTCCGTCCGTAAGGGGTGTTGCCACATCAATAAAGTCTATGCCGTTTTTGTTACAATAATCCAACACATATTTGTTAAGCATGCTCATGTTGCGGTTGTTAAGCTTGGTAAAGGATTTATCCCTTGTAAGGTAGGTTGCCGCAAGTATAACCACCTCTGTATCGGGGCTGTTTGCCTTTATTGTCTCTACACAGCGGAAAACCTCTTCCGCAACAAGCTCCGCACAGGTATCTGCCGTGCCAACCATGCCAAGGTCGTTAAGCCCCATAAGTCCTAAGTACACGGTCTTTCTTCCTGTAGCCTCCGGCAGGTCCTCTATGTTATAAGCCGTGCCTCTGTACTTGGGCAGCACGTTATCGGGTGTATCGGGGGTCTGATGCTCGTTATTGTAAAAGCTGAAACTGCTGGTACAGCAGAAAAGCGCGTTGCCAAGGATATCCGAGGAAACCTTGGTGCGCCAACCGGAGGTGCGTGTGCTGAAATGCACCATTACAGAGTGCCCTATA
>JAZSIW010000163.1:0-13033 GCA_045534025.1 Eubacteriales bacterium
TGAGACCGCAACGGAAGCGGAAATGAAGGAGTTTGGTAACGCCTACATTGCACGACACAAGGTGCCCCGTTATTTCCTGTTTGTTAACGAGTTTCCTATGAACGCCGCAGGTAAGATACTTAAATACAAAATGCGTGATGAATCTGCAAAGCTTTTGGGGCTGGATAAACAGTAACGATTTTTTACGCAAAAACCTTAGCTTTGCTTTTGAACACAGGCAAAATCCACTGTATTAATACCTTTGCAGAGTTGACAATGTTATAAAGGTCCAAATCTATACATTAAAAGATAAAATCGGTGAAAGCTTGCTTTTTCACCGATTTTGTTATATACTGTTTACGGTTTATTTATACCCAAAAAGGACGTACAACAAGAATGAAGTTTTTAGACAAGCTTTTTAATCTTAGTAATACAAATAAAAAGAAACTTGCCTTATGCGTTGGCGGTCTGATGTTTTGTGCCTTTGTTTTTTTATTTTATGCACAGATAGTCAAAATAGGCGGTGACTATTTTTCCGACACAGAGATTCATTTAGCCTTAGCTGTTGACGGTAAGGGGTATTCTATCCTTTACAGAGCGATGGAATGTCTGTATAAAATTACGGGGACAGATTTTTCGATTGTTGGTTTGCAATGCCTTATAATGCTTGGAACCTGGTGGTTTACCGCCAGGCTTATAACCCTTATGTATGAAAAAAAGGATATGGCCGAAGCTTTTTTGATAGCTTTGCCCGCCTCTGTTGCCACAGGCATATATGTACCGTATATTTTTCCGTTTTTTTATAAAAACCAAATAATAACACAACCTTACCACAATATAACCTATATGGGTATGCGCTTGTTTGCAGTGCTTGCAATGCTTGTTTTTTGCAAGGTTTTTCAAAACTACTTAAAAGGAATAAAGTGGCAACATTATTTATTGCTATCATTGTTTTTAACGCTTTCCACCGCCGTAAAGCCCAGCTTTTTCTATGGATTTGCCCTTACTTTGCTTTTGTTTTTAATATTTGACTTTATAAAAACCAAATGCAAGCTTTTGCCCTTCACAAAAATTTTTATACTTGGCAGTGTGGTTTTTTTGTCCTTGGCGATAATGTTTTATCAGGCAAAGCTTTTGTACACAGACCACCACGGGGAAAACGCATCTTCGATTGTCGCCGTATGGGGTAAGAACTTCTTCAGTCATCCTGTAAAGATTATTATTTTTAAAATATTGTGCGGGCTTGCTTTCCCCGCCGTTGTAGGCATAGCAAACCGAAAAAAACTTAAGCGGACAGAGCTTTTTATATACCTTATGTATGGGGTGCAATTGTTTATTGCCCTTATGTTTGCAGAGGCAGGTCCGCGCCAAAATCACGGCAATTTCTTTTGGGGCGTGTATATTGCGGCGTTTTTTGTGTACATTGTAACATACGCTCGCTTTTTTACAAACCTGCAATGCCGCAAAAGCTTTGGCAAGCTGTATATAGGGATGGGAGCACTCCTCTTAAGCGCACACCTTGCATCTGCTTTTGTGTACTTTGTAAAAATATTGCACGGTGTATATTTTGATATGTAAAAACACACCGTTACTCCCTTCGTTTGCAATGGAGACACCGAGTAGCCGCAGTTTTTTACGAAAAATGCGTTTTTATACATAAAATTCGGGGGTGTCCCCGAATTTTCTTGTTATTCAGGCCCCCGTGAAGCCGATAGACGATTTAGTATAGCAAGCCTTTAGCTCTTTTTCAAAGCGGAAAGGTTTTCAGCTGCCAGCCTTGCAAAAACGGTTTTGTGGCAATTTTCAGTCACAAGCTTCAGCCTGTATACAGCTTCCTCATTATCCCTTGCCTTTACAGCGGCTATACCCTTTATATAATTTACAAAGCCTACGGTAGCTACGGAGCTATTCCACCCTTCGACTGTGCCACGCAGTTCTTCCATACGGTCTATGTCGTTATCGGCAACAGCGCACATCAATTTTAAAAGCACTTCCATCTTTTCAAAGGAAAGGGCGCTTTTTGCGGGAAGCTTGGCCGTGGACAAAGAGCTTGAAAAACGAACGGTGCTTTGGTTAAGCCCTTCCTTATCTCCAAGCATAAAAGCGCATCTTGCTTTGTTAAAATGACCGGAAATCGCGTAGGATGGCTTGGCGCTTGTTGTCATACGCGTTGCGTATTCAAGTGCTACAGGAAAATTGCCCAAATATAAATGATCTACCGCAAAGATATGTTCCATTTTATTTTCACCGTACAAAGCCGTGTTTAACACAAGGTGCTTTTCGGGGTCGCACTCCTTATCCATGGCGGTTACCAAAGGGACGGACACCGCACCGTATGCTATAAGCCCCACAAAAACGCAAAGTATAACAAGAAGGGCGGTAAGCCAAGGTGAAAACGCCTTATCTATTATCACCTTGTCACCGAAGCTTATATACGTGGGCAAACAGGCAAGGATGGCGATAATCATTACAGCAAGAACGCATCTTCTTTTAAAGCGAATACCTTTTATAAGCTTTAAATACTTAGGGTCACTGAAATTAATGTTCAAAATGTGCCTCCTTTTATATAACGACTTTGACATAATCATTTTATCACAAAAAACTTTTTTTGCAACAGCTTTGTAATATTTGCCGCATAAAATCGGTGTATTATAGTGTAGGGGCCCTTTACGAAAGGATGTGAAAATCCGTGGAAGACAAAAAAATAGTTGAGCTTTACCTAACCAGAAACGAGGAAGCCATAAAGGAAACAGAAAGCAGATACGGAAAGTACTGCTACAGCATTGCATACGGGATACTTGAAAGTCGCGAGGATGCTGAGGAGTGCGTAAACGAAGCTTATTTGAACACTTGGAACTGCATTCCGCCCCACCGCCCAAAGCTGCTGAAAACCTTTGTCGGCAAAATAACGCGCAATCTGTCGCTTAAACTGTACGAAAAGCGGTCGGCGGAGAAGCGCGGCGGCGGGCAGGCAGCCCTTTGCCTTGAAGAACTTGCGGAATGTATCCCCGCAAACAGCGAAGGCGGACGGATTGCCGATGATATTACCGTAAAGGAGCTACTTGAAGGCTTCCTTGAAAGCTTACCCACTGATATGCGACGGGTGTTTGTGCGACGGTATTGGTATATGAGCTCAGTTGCTGAAATTGCGGATATGTACGGTTTTACTCATTCAAAGGTTGCATCATTATTGCACCGCGGCAGAAAAAAGCTCAAGGATTTATTGGAGAAGGAAGGGATTGAAATATGAAAAATAAGCGTTTATTACAACTTATCGGAGATATCGACGACAGACACATAGAGGAAGCAGAGCCTGTAAAAAGGTCTATGCCGAAGTTTTGGAAATATGCGTCTATTGCCGCCTGCGCCTGTATTGCGCTTGCAACATGTTTGCTTTTAATCGGAGGTGGCCGCAAAACACCGCCGAGCGATGAAACGCTTTCTGCACCTGCTATGTCTACAGAAGACGGTATGCTCTCCCCCTTTGCAGCTACGCCCCCCTCGGACGGTGAGGATTGGTTTGCGGAGGACGAGCTACGGCATGTGGAAATAATTTTGCAGGGCAACATGGTATATACACAGCTTGGGGAAGCAGAATGCCGCACTTTTGTAAAGGATGGCAGGCTCGATACTACCGATTACGGTGAAAAACTCGGCACCGTCAAGGAAATAGGTGCGTGGGATAAGGCAGATACCAGCCCTTGCTCACAGGAGCCGAATCTGAAGGGCTGTGATGTCTTTTGGTACGCGCCCATTGATTGCCAAGGGCTTATTATAGTGGAAGGAAACGGACATTGCAATCTGTTTGAGTTCTGCGGTTTTTCCGAAGAAGGGCACAGTATTGCCGAAGTGCTTGATGTTAAGGGCGCACACGGTGCTGAAGATATAGAAATCCTGAGCTATAATATACAGGTGCCCACAGGTACTCTTATGGAAGTTCAAAAAGTATCCGTAGTAACAGCTTCCGAGGAGATTGCCGCCGTAACGGAGATAATTACAAAGCTTAAGCCCTATGTAAAAGAAAGCAACCTCTCCGGTGACCCTGAATGGCTTTGCGAAGCGCGTGAGGAATACAAAAAGCTTGACAAGAAACAGCAAACTGTAATTTATGCCAAACTTATGCTTAAAAACGGGCTGTGGTTGGGCTTTGAGTACCAGCCCAATTTGGGAAGCGGCTTTATCTACGGTAACCACTTTTTAAGTGAGGAAGACAGCGATATTTTAAAATCCATATTCAATTAAACAAAATACCCGAAGAGGAACGGTCTGAGTTCTTCTTCGGGTATAGTTTTATATTTTGGAATATACTGCTTATTCGGTATAGATATAATAGCCCATACGTGTAGAGCTATCCGTAACCTTGCCCATGTTTTCCTTATCGATGTCGCTTATGAATACGATATTCTTTGTGCTGTCTGCCTTTGCTTCATCGATTAGTGCAAGGTCTGCCTCCTCAAACAAAAAGCGTATAGCCGCTTTTTGAGGGGCGTGCTTGGGTTTAAGGTCGGGGGCGTTACCGCAGGCGATATCCACCACTGCCGCAACAAAGTCAACACCCGTGGAAAGGTGCACAAGGTCACTGCCTATGCAGTCGCCGCCCATACGTGCGCCTATCTCTATAATGCGTATGTCGCCACCCTCCAACAGCTTGAATTCGGAATGGGAAGCGCCGTTTTTTATATTCAGACTATCCAACGCCTTAAATATACTTGCAACTATTCCCTCCCTGTATTCCTCGGGGATATCTGAGGGTTGACAGTGGCCTGTTTCTATAAAATGAGGTGCGCCTGTGGTATACTTCTTGGTAAGGGCAAGGAAATGATGTTTGCCTTTATAGGAAACACATTCACAGCTGTACTCGTCACCCTCGATAAACTCCTCGATAACGGCGCACTTTTCAAAGCTGTGTCCGGCGGAGGCTTCTACAGCCGCCGCAAGCTCGCCATAAGAGTTTATCTTGGTTATGCCCCTGCTGCCGCTGCGGTCGGTGGGTTTAACTATAAGGGGATATGTAAAGCCTGCAAGCTCTTCTTCCGTAGGGGTAGCGCTGACCTTTAAAAACTTGGGCACGGGTACGCCGCCTTCCATAAAGGCACGGCGCATCTCGTACTTGTTAGTGCAGATGATGCTGTCCTTATAGTCGTTGCAGGTAAGACCCAAGGCTTCTGCCACGTAGTTCACGGTGATGACCGCCAAGTCAGACGCAATTGATGCTATGCCGTCGGGCTTTATTTTTTTGCACTCTTCTAAAATTTGCTCTTTCTCTACAATGCTTATGGGATAGAAAAAGTCTGCGGTGGTTTCGCCGACGTCACCGCATTGCCAAGCGAAAACGTGGGTCTCGTACCCCATTTCCTTAGCCTTTAATATAAGCCTGTTTTGAAAGCTGTTTGCGCCGATTATTGCAATTTTTTTCATACTGTCTTATAAAACTCCAATACCGAAGAAATTACCTTCTCTACCTCATCATCGGTCAAGCCGTAATACATGGGCAGACGAAGCAGCTTTTCGCTTTCTGCGGTGGTGTACTTATCCTCGCCGTTAAATCTGCCGAACTTAATGCCTGCAGGTGCGCTGTGCAGAGGAATATAGTGGAATGCACTGCCTACCCCGTTTTCCTTAAGACTGTTTATAAGGGCGCTTCTTTGGGGAAGGTCTGCCGCCTTAATATAAAACATATGGGCGTTGTGAACACAACCCTCAGGTATAACGGGCAACGTTATCTTGCCTGCGTCTGCCAAGGGCTTAAGACCGTTGTAATAACGGTTCCACACGGAAAGGCGTGCGTTGTTGATGGTATCCGCCTCCTCAAGCTGTGCGTAAAGATAAGCGGCATTCATATCGCTGGGCAGGTAGGAAGAGCCGTAGTCCACCCAAGTGTATTTATCGACCTGACCTCTGAAAAAGCGGCTTCTGTCCGTACCTTTTTCACGGATTATCTCTGCCTGCTCTATGCGGTCCTCTTTACCGATAAGCAAAGCGCCGCCCTCACCCATACTGTAATTCTTGGTTTCGTGGAAGCTGTAACAGCCAAAGTCGCCGATGGTGCCAAGGGCTTTGCCCTTATAGCTTGCCATTACACCCTGTGCCGCATCCTCTACCACCCAAAGACCGTGTCTTTTGGCTATATCGTTAATTGTATCCATCTCACAAGCAACGCCTGCGTAATGTACGGGTACAACAGCCTTTGTCTTGGGGGTTATTGCCGCCTCTATAAGCTTTTCGTCAATATTCATAGTATCGGGGCGCACGTCAACAAAAACTATCGTTGCGCCTCTTTGCACAAATGCATCCGCCGTGGAAACAAAGGTGTAGGAGGGCATAATAACCTCGTCCCCTGCTTTTATCTCGGCAAGCAGTGCCGCCATCTCCAAAGCGTGGGTGCAGGAAGTAGTGAGCAAGGCCTTGGAGGTGCCTGTTTTATCCTCTATCCACTTGTTGCACTTTTTGGTAAATGCACCGTCACCGCATATCTTACCTGCGGCTATGGCTTCTTTTATATAATCTGTTTCCTTGCCCACAAAGGGGGGACGGTTAAAAGGAATCATCTGTTTTTCACCTCTGACTAAGCGTTTTTATACATTCTGTCATAATAGCTTGCGTAATCGCCGCTTATGATATGGTCGGTCCATTCTTGGTTGTCAAGATACCACTTAACCGTTTCGGCAATGCCCTGCTCGAAGGTGTATTCGGGCGCCCAACCCAGCTCAGTAGTTATCTTGGTATTGTCTATTGCATAGCGACGGTCGTGACCGGGGCGGTCCTTAACGTAGGTGATAAGGTCCTCGGATGCGCCTGCCGCCTTTATTATGAGCTTTACTATTTCTATATTAGCCTTCTCGTTGTTGCCGCCGATATTATAAACCTCGCCTACCCTGCCCTTTTCAAGAACGGTATAGATACCCTTGCAATGGTCGCTAACGTGCAGCCAGTCTCTAATCTGCAAGCCATCGCCGTATACGGGCAGTGGCTTGCCCTTAAGGCAGTTATTAAGCATAAGGGGAATAAGCTTTTCGGGGAACTGATAGGGGCCGTAGTTGTTGGAACAACGTGTGATGTTTACGGGCAGACCGAAGGTCTCGTGATATGCCCTTACAAACAAGTCCGCAGATGCCTTGGAAGAAGAATATGGGCTGTTGGGTGAGAGAGGGGTGGTTTCGGTAAACATACCTGTTTTGCCCAACGCACCGTAAACCTCGTCGGTGGAAACCTGAAGGTACTTAACGCCTTCACGGAACGTCCTGTCATACTTATCGTCGGGCTTCAGCTTCCAGAACTTTTTAGCCGCATCAAGGAGCACCTGTGTGCCAAGCACGTTTGTGGTCAAAAACGCCTGTGGGTCAACTATACTGCGGTCAACATGGCTTTCAGCCGCAAAGTTAACAACCGTATCTATATCCTCTTCCGCGAAAAGTTTTTCAACAGTTTCGCTGTCTCTTATATCACATTTAACAAAGCGGTAGTTTGCACCTTCTGCCACGTCCGCAAGGTTTTCAAGGTTGCCTGCGTAGGTAAGTGCGTCTATATTTATTATGCGGTACTCGCTATGTTCTTTAAGCATATATTTTACAAAATTACTGCCTATAAAGCCTGCGCCGCCTGTTACAAGTATATTCTTCATTATATTTTTTCCTTTCAATCTTCTATAAGCGAAAGTATGTACTGACCGTACTCCGTCATCTTAAGCTTTTCGCCCACATCCCTTAGCTGTTCTTTGGTGATAAGCCCACGACGCCACGCTATCTCCTCAAGACAGGCGATATAAAAGCCCTGTCTGGACTGTACCGCTTCTACATACATAGCCGCCTTCAAAAGCCCGTCCGGCGTGCCCGTATCAAGCCAAGCCATACCTCTGCCCATAAGCTCCACCTTCAAAAGGCCCATCTCAAGATATGCGTTGTTAATGGATGTAATCTCTATCTCTCCGCGGGGGGAGGGCTTTACATTTGCGGCGATATCGCAAACACGGTTATCGTAGAAGTAAAGACCGGGTACCGCATAGTTGGACTTGGGCTTTGCAGGCTTTTCCTCTATGGAAACAACCTTTCTGTTTTTATCAAACTCCACAACGCCGAAAGCACGTGGGTCCTTAACGGGGTAACCGAATATGGTTGCGCCCTCCGTACGCTTAAGGGCACGCTGAAGAATACGGGTAAGGTCCTGCCCGTAAAACACGTTATCACCCAATATAAGACAAACGCTGTCATCACCAATAAAGTCCTTACCTATGATAAACGCATCTGCCAAACCGCGGGGCGTTTCCTGTACTGCGTAGGAAAGCTTTGCGCCAAAGCCCGAACCGTCGCCAAGCAGAGTCCTGTAATCCTCTATATCGGCAGGGGTGGAGATAATAAGTATCTCATTTATACCGCCAAGCAACAAAGTAGAAAGCGGATAATATATAAGGGGTTTATCATAAACAGGCAAAAGCTGCTTGGAAACAGCCATTGTAAGCGGGTAAAGCCTTGTACCTTTGCCACCTGCAAGAACAATACCTTTCATTATATCGGACACATCCTTTCCCAATTCATCAAACTACATTATAACAATATAATTAACAAATTGCAATAGAATACGACAATTTTTTAGATAAGCTTTAATATTTACTCTTATATTTGCATATAATTGTTAACTGCCATAAGACGGGAGGTGTTATTATCAGCAAACAGCTTGTGTGGCGCTTCGTATTCAGCGCCATTTTTGTTGTACTTATGCTTTATCTTTACAAAGACCAAAGTCACCCCCTTTTGCTGTTAGTCGCCGCCACGCCTATGCGTGCCGCCTGCGTTATCGGAGTGCTCTTCGGCGTTTGTGCCTTGGGGGTGTTTCCGCCTTTGTCGCTTATTTATCTGCTGTGCGGAATGGTTCTTCCCTTTCGTCACGGTTTGTTTATGTGCATCTGCGGCAGTTCCTTGGTATTCTCCTTTTCGTATTTCTTGGGGAAACACAAAGGCGGCACGCCTTCCATATCTTTGGTTTTACCCATAAAAGGAGGGTTTCTGACCGCTTTGGTGCTTAGGTGCATACGTGTTGCGCCCTGTAAAACCGTAGGTATTTGTATGGGCAGTGCAGGCTTTTCTTTTTGGAGCTATCTTCTGGGCAGTCTGATGGGCAGCCTGCCCGCAATCTTGGTGTCCCTTGCCATAACAAAATAACCGTCTGCTGTTTGCAAACGGTTTTTACGTTTATTCTTTGTTCAACATTTTCACTACAACGCCTGCAACAATCTGCAAAGCTATAAGCCCTGCGGAAATATACATAAAACAGTTGCCTACAAGACTCAAGATTTCGTTATCGGGAAGCGACATAAACAAGCCGGCCATCAACATAAGCACAAGCACCACCGAGTATATCCTGATATAATTATGCAATTTTTTCTCTTTTACCTGAGGAAGCTTGTTTTTGGGAATAACCATAGTCATAAGATAAAAATACGCTTCGCCGATTATTTCAATAACAACTTCACAGAATAACTCTATCAAGCAACCCATAAAATCATCTCTGCTTACCAAGTATAACATAAAGCCAAGCTATTATCAAGACGGTATTGCATAATTCCGCTGCTTGCTGTATAATTAAAACAGGAGCGTGAGTTTATGAAAAAGGTGTACGATTTTAGCAAGGACAACGGTTGGGAAAAAGACTTTATGTACGTCTACTCCCCCATCGTTAAGACCTATCCTGTTTTTGAAAAGCAAGAAAATTGCCTTGCCAACCGTTTTGATGAAGATATAAAGGACTACGAATATATAAGCATCCTCTCCGCCAACAGCTACAAAAACGCAAAGCTTAATGTACAATGCGACTTTCACAAATACGGTGCGCCTATTATCGTCTTTGGTGACGATATATGTGAGGCCGTTGGAAAAGACGGCAAAAGTCATAAATTTTACGGCGTGCATTTTGAAGTAGTAGCGTGGGAGCAAGGCTGTAATATTTGGTATATCGTTCCCTGCCCCGAAAGGACGGAGCACCCCGTAAAGCCCACCAAAATTCTGGCGGAAAGCTTTAAAATCGAAGACGGAAGCCTTATCGATATGACCGTTGAGGTTAAGGACGGCACGGTTTTTGCAGAGATAAACGGCAGACGTTTTTCGGTGTCTCACCCGGAAATTCCCGAAGAATATCATATAGGCTATACCGCCTGCGAAGGCATTAATAAGCTGTACAAAACGGAGCTTCTTGCAGATGTCGAAAAGTAAAAGCTAAAAATCTTAAAAAAGGTCTTGACAAACGAAGGGCTTTGGGTTATAATACTCTTTGCTGACGCCGGAGTGGCGGAATTGGCAGACGCCCGGGACTTAAAATCCCGTGAGACTCAAATCTCGTACCGGTTCAAGCCCGGTTTCCGGCACCATTTTAACAACACGATGTCTCCCCTCGGGGGTGACAGTGTCATATATTTCGCGGGATAGAGCAGTCCGGTAGCTCGTCGGGCTCATAACCCGGAGGTCGTAGGTTCAAATCCTGCTCCCGCAACCAAAATGAAAACCGCCCAAAAGGGTGGTTTTTCTTTTTGTTTCTGTGGCAAGCGTTGGCTTGCCGCGTTTGGCTATGAGCCCCCGGCATGCAATCCCGCGGCGGTCGGATCTTTCGCTTGAAAAAACATTAAAATTGTTATATAATCTAATCATAAAGGACGGTGTAGATATGAAAAAAACAGTGCTTTTAATTTTGATTTTAGCGTTATCAGTGCTTTCCTCTTGCGCTAAAATTGAAGAAGCGGACGCGTATAAAGTTGTAAATCAGCTTTTTGAATACATCGAAAAAGGTGACTATGCTTCCGCATCTGCGTTGTTTTGTGCAAATGAGGATGGCGGAAAAACGTTCTCTGAATTCTTGGATGAAGTAGAAACCGAAGCAGAACTTGATTTACAATCAAACATTGAAATTTTAGAATATTTAGAGTATTATTCCGCGCCAAATAGCTATTTTGGAGTAGTATGTGCTGACATTAACTTAAAAGCAATTATTGACGGAGAAGAAATGATGATGAATGTTGGCGTTCTTGAAAATGAGGACTCCATTGAGTGTTATCAACTTATTATATATACCACAAATAACTATTATGAATTTCTTTGTGATTACATAGATTAATGGTATCTTTTTCGAAACCTCTACCCAGAAAAGCAAAAGACAACCAAGCGGGTGTCTTTTGTTTTTCTTATTTCGTAAGTTGAATTGCACTCATAGCATCGGGTTATGAGCTCGAAGAGCAAACAACTCGCTTGTTAAATGGCATAAGACTTTTGGGATTAATCAGTGTGAAAGAAGATGAAATATATGGAAAAGAAAAAGATTTCTAATAGACGCTCTTTGGAAGACGATATTATGCAATCCAAACCTGCGGTATTGGGTATAGCAATTGCGATTATTATTCTGGGGCTTTTTTTTGTTTTTTCTCAAAATGAAAATACACCAATTTCGCGTTTGGAGGCGGTTTCGTATTCAGGAGAGTTTGAAAAATATGAGATGTGGCGTAATTATCGAACAATACATTTCAAAGACGGTTCTACTTATGAAGTTTACCCTCACACTGAAACACAAGCGTTTCAAGATATGATGAAGTCACTTGAAAAAGGTACGACACTCTATATTTTGGTTAATCCGAACAATGATTGCGTTGTTGAGATTAAAACAGATACGGAAGAACTTTTGAATTTCGAAACCTCACAAAAAGAAATCGATTCCTATGACAACGGATATATCGTTATAGGAATTGTGGCATGTTTTGGCAGTGTGTTTTTGATTGTGTATGTTATTAGCTCATCAACTTATAAGAGAAAGGAAACATCACGGCAGTTAAAGAAAACAAAAAGTCGAATTGACGGGCAAAACGATCCGGCGATCAGATGTGCAGATTATTCTGCCAAGAGTAAAATATTGCTTGAAGCAACGGCGGAAGGATATAAAATATGTTATCGCCGTATAAAAAGTGTCAACGAGCTTGTTATAAACGGAGTTGTTTATGATGAAAAGAAAGGCATCATTGAATTTGAGCATAATCTCAGTGCAGTTATAGGTGTCCATAAAATCGAGGCGGGCTATGACGAAGATAGTTATAGCTACATAATGTTTGATGGTAAGCGAATTGCAGAAAAACGGCGCATTATTTAATTGCAAACAGAGCAGCATCTTTTTCGGCACCTCTTCCCAAAAAAATTCTCGGACTTGTTTCGTGGATATTTTTTACCTCTTCACTTTTCACTCTTCACTTTTCTCCCTTCGACGAGGAATTTTTTGGAAGTATTAAGTAATAGTGAATAGGTATCTGATGTAGCTTTTTGTAGCGGCAAAAACTTTTTATTGTATTAGCTTGAAAAGTAATATGTACTATGCTACAATTGAAATAACATAGTAAAAGGTTATAGTTTATGGTTGACATTCCTTCGATAGCAAACTCAAAAGCTTTAGTGTGATATACTAACCATAGGGGCGGTATAATATATGGATTTTTTGCATTGTGATAAAGATGAAAAGCATCTCTCGTTACATGATTGCATTGCCGAACACGCATATTTTAAAAACGGAAAATTAGGTTTTGAGTTTAGTGACGGCTTTTGGATTGCACCTGACCATCCAAGCAGTAATCTTTCAAATATTGTAAGGACGGATTTTTCTAAGGCTGAATACACCTTGAAAGATGGCGAATTTTACGACGTTATTGTATACGTTTTTAAGAAAAGCTTTTTCAATAAAACTATCCGAATCGAATATACTATTCAAGAATTAGTGGAAAAAATAAATAGTGGCAAGTGCCAGCTTGAATTTTTGTATCAATACATTGATGGAGACACCAGAATCGTTGAGTGCCAGTTGAACTCTGACAAAAAAACATATCCTCGCGAGTGTATTATGAAAATATCTGCAACGGAAGTCAATTATTATTGGAACAATTTGTGTGAAGACAAAACTTGGTAAATTTGGTTGAGTAGGTTGGATTTAAAGGTTATTGCGCTGTTTTGAAATAAATGTTAACCTTTTGTACGGTTTATCTTAATATTTGACCGTTTATCACGTTTAAGACAGGAGAAAAGGAGTTGATCATTATGTC
>JAZSIW010000075.1:0-9469 GCA_045534025.1 Eubacteriales bacterium
TTTTCGCCGCCGCCGTGGACAGCCGCATACTTGTCACGAACCTCCAGCTTAATGCAACCGTCGGGGGTAACCACGTCCACCTTAAGGTGGGGCCTAAGTTCCAGAATAGTGCCGCCTATCTCGCCCGACAAATCATGAGAGGAGAGGGGGAAGCTCTTGTCACTGCGCTTGCCCTCACACTTAAAGGTCTTGGCGTCCCCTATCAGCTCGTCAATATGCTCCGCAACGGTGGCACGGATAGCCTCCACCGTCTTTTCGCAACGCCAGGCACGGCACACGGATGCGATACCGAAAACACGCTTCATCTTCTCGGCGGCGTCATCCATATCCGCACCCTCACTGCCCACTATACAAAGGGTGGACTGGGCGTATTCCAAGGTGAATTCGCCTTCCGCAAATTTTAACAGCTGTTTTACACGGCGCACTATAAGGCTGTCGAAGTAAGAGCGGTTAAGTCCCTTCATTACTACCTCGCCGTATTTAAGTAGCAAAACATAGTCGTTCATAGTCGTTTATATCCTTCCGTAGCGTTGCCTTGCTTCTGCCAAAGCAGTCACAAGTGCATCCGCTTCTTCTTTTGTATTAAGGGGGGAGATGCCGATGCGCAGGGCACACTCCCTGTCCGCCTTATCCAAGCCGTAGGCGGCAAGCACCGTGTTTTCCGCCTGCTTGGAGGAGCAAGCCGAGGATGCGGAAATATATATCCCCTGTGCGGAAAGGCAGTTAAGCGCCGTCTCGCTCTTTATGCCTCTAAGGCTTATGTTAAGTATCCCGTCAAGGTGCTTGGGCGGGATGTTAAAGCCCACGTTGCCTATCCCTATAAGCTTTTCTTCTATGTAGGCACGCAGTTCCTTTACCTTCTCCAAAGCGTCCTTGCCGTACTCCTTAGCGGCCACGGCAAAAGCGGCGGCGGCGGCAAGGTTTTCCGTACCGCTTCTTATGCCCTTCTCCTGTCCGCCGCCCACCACAAAGGCAGGGGGGTGCAGGTTAGATTTAAGCATAAGCCCACCCACGCCACGCAGACCGTGGAGCTTGTGGGCAGAAAAGGCGGCGGTGTCCGCCTGTCGCAAAGCTTGCTTACAGCCCTCAGCTTTCATAAAGCCCTGCACCGCATCACAGTGCAGAAGGGCACGGCTGCCTGCGCCGTTTATCACGTCACGAACGGCCTTAAGGTCGTAGACCGCCCCTGTCTCGTTATTAGCCAGCATTACGCACACCAGGGCGGTGGGCGTTTTTATCGCTTCTTTTAAAAATTCTATGTCTATTACGCCGCCACGGGTGGGCAAATACACTATCTCTGCCCCTTGGGCTTCAAGACGGCGGCAGGGCTCTTTTACCGAGGGATGCTCTGAGTCGGTAAGTATAACCCGTTTGCCGTAGCGCTTCCTAAGCTCCCACAAACCGTAGACGGCGCTGTTGTTAGACTCCGTCCCCGAGGCGGTAAAATAAAACTCCTCGCTCTTACAGCCTGCATGACCTGCAAGCGCGGCACGGGCGGCTTCCAAACTGCGGCGTGCCTCTGCCCCCAAGGCGTGGGGAGAGGAGGGGTTACCGTACAGCGCGGTCCCCCGGATAAACGCTTCCACAGCCGCCGCCGAGGGCTTTGTGGTAGCGGCGTTATCAAAATAAATTGCCATAAATACACCTCTGTATACCATTATAAAGCGGGCGCATAAAAAAGTCAAACCTTAAATAAAAAAACTTAAAAAAGTCCTTTACTTTTTATACAAAAAGTTGTATAATATATTGAATAGCTGTAAAAGGCGATAAAATAAATTAAGGAGGATTTTGCGAATGACAACGCTTTGGATTGCAGTAGCCGCAGTTGTCGGTCTTGTTATCGGCATGCTGGTAGGCTTTTTCATACGTAAGATTATCGCAGAGAAAACCATTCAATCCGCAGAGATCGAGTCTAAGCGCATAGTTGAAGAAGCAAAAAAAGGTGCGGAAACAGTTAAAAAAGAAGCCGCCCTTGAAGCTAAGGAAGAAGCGCACAGAATTAAGAACGAAGCGGAAAGAGAAGCAAAAGAGCGCAGAAAAGAAATTACCCGTACCGAAAACAGACTTGCCCAAAAGGAAGAGAATTTGGACAAGCGTGCACTTAATCTGGACAAGAAGGAGGAACAGCTTAACGCAAAAATTAAAGAGAATACAGAGCTGACCGCCGAAATTGAAAAGATTAAGGAAGACCAGGCAGAATTGCTGCAAAAGATTTCCGGTATGACTATGGAAGACGCTCGCCAGACCTTGCTTGAAAGGGCAGAGGCAGAGGCGAGACACGAAATGGCAAAGCGCCTTTCGGATATGGAGCAGGAATACAAGGAAAAAGCCGACGATATGGCACGTGACATCGTTACACTTGCTATCCAGCGTTGCGCTTCCGACAGTGTTTCCGAAGCAACGGTTTCCGTTGTCGGTCTGCCCAACGATGAAATGAAGGGCAGAATTATAGGCCGTGAGGGTAGAAACATCCGCGCTATCGAGACCCTTACAGGCGTTGACCTTATTATTGATGATACTCCCGAGGCTATCACCGTTTCCACCTTCGACCCCATCCGTCGTGAGGTGGCAAGGCTTGCCCTTGAAAAGTTGGTTTCCGACGGTCGTATACATCCCTCCCGCATTGAAGAGATGGTGGAAAAGAGCCGCAAAGAGGTTGATGCGGTTGTTAAGCGTGAAGGCGAACAGGCAACCTTTGAAACGGGCATCCACGGTATTAACCCCGAGCTGGTTAAGATACTTGGCAGACTTAAGTTCAGAACCAGCTACGGTCAGAACGCCCTTAAGCATTCTATCGAGGTGGCGCACATCTCCGGTATGATCGCAAGCGAGCTGGGTATTGACGTTACACTTGCAAAGCGTGCAGGCCTCTTGCACGACATCGGTAAGGCTATGAACCACGAGGTGGACGGCTCTCACGTTCAAATCGGTGTTGACCTTGCCAAGAAGTATAAGGAAAGCAAGGAAGTTATCCACGCTATCGAAGCGCACCACGGCGATGTTGAGCCCAAGACCTTTGTGGCTGTTATCGTTCAGGCGGCGGACGCTATATCTGCGGCCCGTCCCGGCGCAAGACGTGAGAACCTTGAAAACTACATTAAGAGATTGCAAAGACTTGAAGAAATTGCAAACTCCTTTAACGGTATCGAAAAATCCTTTGCTATTCAGGCAGGCAGAGAGATACGTATTATGGTTAAGCCCGACGAGGTTAGCGATGACGATATGGTATTTATCGCCCGTGATATCGCCCAGAAGATAGAGAGCGAGCTTGAATATCCCGGTCAGATAAAGATTAATATGGTACGTGAGACCCGTGTACACGACTATGCTAAATAAAGGCGGTAGTCTATGAAGATACTTGCCTTAGGTGACGTGGTAGGTCCCGCGGGGCTTGCCGCAGTAGTTAAGGGGTTGCGCCCCCTTAAGCGGGAGCTGGGTGCGGATTTGGTTATCGTTAACGCCGAAAACGCATATATCAGTAACGGCTTGGATGTCAGAAGTGCGGAAGCCCTGATGGATGCAGGTGCAGACGTACTTACGGGCGGTAACCACAGCCTTCGCATACACGACTCCTTTGACATGTATGAGGAGAACGATTTTGTTCTTCGTCCCCACAATTATCCCGCCGCCGCACCGGGCAAGGGCTACACCCTGATTCAAATGGCAAACGGTGTGCGCGTGTTGGTAATGTCCTTGGTGGGACAGGTGTTTATGGACGGCGCAGACGCACCCTTTAACTGTGCCGACGCTTTGCTTGGCAATCTTAAAGGGCAGTACGACGTAGCTGTGGCGGACTTCCACGCCGAGGCTACAAGCGAGAAGTACGCCTTCTTCCATAATTTTGACGGCAGGATAAGCGTCATGTTCGGCACCCACACCCACGTACAAACGGCGGACGAGGGGCTGCTTCCCAAGGGCAGCGGCTATATAAGCGACCTTGGGATGTGCGGCGTAACCACGGGCGTTTTGGGCGTGAAGCCCGAGACGGTTATATCCAACTACACCTGCAAGGTGCACCACCGCTTTGAGAAGGCGGAGGGGCCCACCGCTATCTGCGGCGCTTTGTTCACAGTGGACGGGAAAAGCGGTATAGTTAAGGATGTTATTCGTGTACGCAAAGATTATCCCGCATAAAGCGGTTGTTTAGAAAGGATTTATAATATGCCACAAGGTTCCGGAACACTTATAACACTTGGTTTGTTTGTGTTGATTTTCTATTTTATGCTTATACGCCCCGAAAAAAAGCGCAAGAAGGAAGCACAGGATATGCGCAACGCCCTTAAGGTGGGCGACACCGTTATTACTATCGGCGGTATTACGGGCGAGGTAGAGAAGATACGTGAAAAGACCGTAACCATCTTTACCGGCGACGGTTCTATTGATATTCAAAAATGGGCTATCCGTTCCGTAGAACCGGAAGAAACAGCTTCCCCCGAAAACTTCACCTATACGGATGAGGAGCTTGAGGACGAAGGCGGGGAAAACCTTAATAAGTAAAAAGCTGAGGGCAAGAACAAAAAATCTTTTGTTCTTGCTCTGTTTATTTCTTGACAAAAAGACACAGATGTTATAAAATGTAAGATAGCATAGGATAAATTACAGTTTTTCGGAAGGAGAAAAGCTTATGAAGATTATATACAAGGACGGTACTGTTACCGAGTGTCCCGAGGAGTTAGAGCCTGAGGTTATACGACATACCGCCGCTCATATTATGGCGCAGGCAATAAAGAGACTTTGGCCCCATGCGGATTTCGGCTACGGCCCCGCAACCGAAAAGGGCTTTTACTACGACGTTGACTTGGGCAACACCAAGCTTACGGACGAAGACCTTGTTAAAATAGAAAACGAGATGAAGAAGATAGTTAAGGAAAACCTGCCCATCAAGCCCTTTATACTTGACCGTGAGGCGGCTGTAAAGCTTATGCAGGAGCGCGGCGCAAAGTATAAGGAAGAGCATATAGGCGACCTTGACCCCGATGCGGAGATAAGCTTCTTCCAGCAGGGCGACTACATCGATATGTGTACAGGCCCTCACCTTTGCTACACCAAGGCCCTTAAGGCATTTAAGGTTACCCAGCAAAGCGGCGCTTATTGGAAGAACGATAAGGACAACAAGATGCTTACCCGTATCAACGGTATAGCCTTCCGTACACAGCAGGAGCTTGACGATTATGTTAAGCTTATGGAAGAGGCAGAGCGCCGTGACCACCGCCGTATCGGTAAGGAAATGGGCCTGTTTATGATGGCAGAGGAAGGCCCAGGCTTCCCCTTCTTCCTCCCCAAGGGTATGGACCTTAGAAACGCACTTATCGACTACTGGCGTGAGATACATGTAAGAAGCGGCTATGTGGAAATATCCACCCCCATTATCCTCTCCCGCACATTGTGGGAAACCAGCGGCCACTGGGACCACTATAAGGACAATATGTACGGCACCAAGATAGATGACGAGGACTTCTGCGTTAAGCCCATGAACTGCCCCGGCGGGGTTATGGTTTACCGCCACCGCCCTCACAGCTATAGAGAGCTTCCCATGCGTGTGGGCGAGCTGGGCCTTGTTCACCGTCACGAGCTGAAGGGTGCGCTCCACGGCCTTTTCCGTGTTCGTTGCTTCACTCAGGACGACGCACACATCTTTATGCGCCGTGACCAGATAACCGACGAGATTATCGGCGTTGTTAACCTTATTAACGAGGTTTATACAAAGTTCGGTTTTGACTATTTTGTAGAGCTTTCTACCCGCCCCGAAAGCAGTATGGGTAGCGACGAGGATTGGGATGCGGCTATTGACGGTCTTAAGTCCGCCCTTGAAAAGCTTGGTCTGCCCTACACCATCAACGAGGGCGACGGCGCTTTCTACGGTCCTAAGATAGACTTCCACCTTCGTGACAGCATCGGCAGAACATGGCAGTGCGGCACCATCCAGCTGGACTTCCAGCTTCCCCACAATTTCGAGTTGGAGTATGTGGACGAGGACGGCACACGCAAGCAGCCTATTATGATTCACCGCGTATGCTACGGCTCTATCGAGCGTTTTATAGGCATACTGACCGAGCATTTTGCAGGTAAGTTCCCCGTATGGCTTGCTCCCTTGCAGGTTAAGGTTATGACCCTGCCCGGCACAGACCACGCCTACGCCAAGGATGTTTATGCAAAACTCAAGGCTGCCCGTATACGTTGCGAAATTGACGAGCGTAACGAAAAGATTGGCTATAAGGTAAGAGAGGCACGTCAGGTTGACCGTGTGCCCTACATGGTAATCATCGGCCATAAGGAGATTGAGGAAGGTCTTATCTCTGTTCGTGACCGCGACACCGACCAAACCGAAACCATGACCCTTGACGCTTTTATGGAGAAACTGCAAAAGCAGATAAGCGAGAGAGAATAAAAAAGAAGGCTTTTTGGCACATGCCAAAAAGCCTTTTTTATCATGGGGAAATTATCGGTGTGTTTTTATCTTAATTATTTTTTGGTAAATGTGATAGTTTCGCCTTCCTGGGAAACGTACATGGTGGAGCCTTCTATTAGGTATTCCGCATTGTCTAAAAACATCTCGGTTTCGCCGTTAAAGCTTATTTCAGCGTTAACGGTATCACCCGATGTAGACCATGTCATGCTCATGGATATACCGGAGAAATCTATTTTGCCTGTACCGCCTTCATCAAATGTAACGGTCATGGTAATGCCGTCCTGTGTGAACTCCCATGTACCTACTATCGGGTCGGTAACTGTACCGGGTTCATCAAAAAAACCGTTGTTTTTATCGGCGTTGTCGGAACTGCCGCTTTTTCTTGTAAATACAACAGTTTCGCCTTGTTGGGTGATTATAAGCTTGCCGTTTTCAAGCTTATATTCCGCGTTATCAAAAATCTTTTCGGTTTCACCCATAAAGGTGCCTTCTGCGTTAAGCTTGCCGTCCTTAGCGGTCCAAGTGTATTCAACCTTTGCACCCATAACTTCTGCCGCACCCGTGCCGTCTTCATTAAAGCTGTACGTCATTAAAACGTCATCCAAGGTACCTTCCCAAGTGCCGATGATGGTGTTTTTGTTTTTTACCTTTTGTTCCTTTGCGTCATCTCCGCATGCTGCGAAGGCAAAAATAACCATTGCAAACAGCATAATTACTGCCAATGTTCTTTTCATAGAATACAATCCTCCCATAATATAATTTACAATATTATACATAAAAAAACAAAGTTTGTCAACAAGCGTCTGCGTAAAAAGGCTGCCTGAAAATCTTTCGGGCAGCCTCTTGTTTTAAAAAACGATGATATGAGCAACGCGGTGTTGCTTTTGCTGTGTTATTATTTCTTGGTAAGAACCAAGGATTCGCCATCTATGGTAACGGTAAGCTTGTCGCCGTCTACAGTGTAGTCAGCGCCGGCAAACAGTTCTTCGGTTTCGCCCATGAAGGACATGGAAGCGGAAAGCTTACCGTCGGTAACGGACCAAGCCATATCCATGGAAACGCCCACGCTTTCCATGTTGCCCTTACCGTCTTCTTCAAAGTTAAGGACCATGGTAATGCCGTCCTCGGTTACTTCCCAAGAGCCCACAAGTGCATCGTCGCCGCCTGTGCCGCCGGGGAGGGTGGTGCCGCTGTTGCCGCTGCCGCCTTTACGGGTCAGAACCATACTTTCGTCTTCCTGTGTAACGGTAAGGGTGTCGCCGTCGATGCTGTATTCGGCATCCTTAAACATTTCTTCGGTTTCACCCATTAAAGAAGCGGATGCGTTAAGCTTCCCGTCGGTAACGGACCAAGCTATGTCCATAGTCATGCCCAAGGTCTCCATTTTACCTGTACCGTCTGCGTTAAAGGTAATAGCAACGGTAATGCCGTCCTCGGTTACTTCCCAAGTATCACAAAGGCCTGCATCGGTAGCGCCGCCGTTAGTGTCGGGTTCAACAGGGGTGGATTCGGGCGCGTTGTCTTTATCTTCGGATGTAGAAGCGTCCGTGCTGTCTTCAGCAGAAGGAGCAGCTGCAGAGCTGTTATCCTTGTTGTTGTCCTTGGGTTCTCCGCCGCCGGTGCAAGCTGCAAAGCATACAAGTATAAGCGCAAGAACCATAATTAAGCTTAAAACTTTTTTCATGTTGTTTTTCCTCCTAAAATTTACTACGGGCTATTGTACAACAAAAACATAAAAAAGTCAACAGCAAAAATGCGCCCACTGAGCCACTCTTCGTTGGGTGCTTTTTTGATAAGGATACAAACACTATGCTTCCTTTTGTCAAATGAATTTATTGCTTATCGTTTGGTATATGTTCAACAATATCCGATATAGAACAACCTAACAATTCGCAAAGGTCGTCCAGCGTATTTGTTGAAACAGACATATTTCTGCGCAAACGCTGAACGGTACTTCCGCTTATATTAAATTTAACCCTTAAAGTGTAGGTGGACATCCCTTTTTTCTTTAATGTTTCCCATAACGGCGTATAAACAATCATAATATGCCTCCAAAATACCTTGCATATTTTTATTATGCTCGATATAATGGTCATATAAAATGCTCTAATATTGGGCATACAACCGGAGGTAATTATGGTCTGTACTTTCTTTGGTCATAGGTATGCGCCCGAAACAATAAAAGTGACTTTAAGAACAACTTTAATGGATTTAATCGAAAACAAAAACGCAAATATGTTTTATGTGGGAAACAACGGCGCTTTTGATCGAATGGCAAGAGAATTACTTAAAGAATTTAAAAAAACACACAAAATAGATTATTATGTTGTACTGGCATATATTCCGCAAAAAATGGACGATAACGATTATACTGACAGTATTTATTTTGACGAACTAAATTCAAAACCGTACACAGTACGAATTGTTGAAAGGAATAAATTGATGATAAACAAATCAGATATAGTAGTTACTTATGTAACGCATATTACAGGTAGCGCAGCCGAATTTAAAGCTCTTGCCGAAAGAAAGGGCAAGATAGTTATAAACATTTCATAATTTTAAAAATTAGTATTCCGTGCAAGAGGGCACCCGTTTTATTGTTTGTTCTTCACAAAAACAAGGGAGACACCTCTTTACGAAGTGTCTCCCTTCAGACTTGTTTTTTAAGTATTCTTATTATTTCTTGTTAAAGGTTACAGACTCGCCGTTAGAAGTTATGGTAAGCTTGTCACCGTCTACCTCGAACTCAGCGCCTTTAAACATTTCTTCGGTTTCACCCATAAAGGACATAGAAGCGTTAAGCTTGCCGTCCTTGATTTCCCAAGTCATATCCATAGATATGCCTTCGCTTGCTACTTTGCCCTTGCCGTCTTCTTCAAAGGTAAGGGTCATGGTAATGCCGTCCTGCTTGCCTTCCCAAGTGCCGATGATGTCATCGCCGCCGCAGGAAACAAGAACCATTGCAAGAGATGCGAAAACAAGAAGTAATGCTAATGCCTTTTTCATAAATAGATCCTCCAACAAAATATGATACACTCACTTTTTAAAACAAAAGCCCTG
>JAZSIW010000045.1:0-8086 GCA_045534025.1 Eubacteriales bacterium
TCCACATATTTTAACCTCCTGATAAATCATCTTATGAATCCCCCCAAGAAGTCTGACGACTTCTTGGGGACCCCGACAAAAAGACAGTCAGGCCAAAATAGCCTGACTGTCGGTAGGTGCTCACCCGTTTTTTTCATTATACAGCAAATATGTGAGTAATGCAAGCCCTAAATTATGCCGTATCCGCCGCTTATGGGATCTTTGAACAGGGGAATTGCAGGCGGATAAAATGTGAAAATTGCAAAGGCGGCGGCAATGACAAGCAATAGGGCAACGGGTATCCACGCCCGTTTGCATTCCCTTTCCTTTTTAAAAAATCTGTATTCCGCTAAAAATACTGCGGCGGCGGATATAAAAAAGGTACTGATATTAAACCAATCGGGCGTTTTGCCAAAGGCTCCGTTTGCGGTGAAAAACAGGGCAGGGATAAGAAAAAGTCCAAGAAAGGTCCCCCAAAGCTTTATCCACCAAAAGCAGGAAGACAAAAAGTACCTGCTTTGGATTAGGGCGAAAATAAGCAAGGGAAAAAACAAAAGCTTCATGTGCTCCCAGGTAGACTCGTTAACCCCCGAGATTACTGCTGCAAGATTGCTTTTTCCCGTAAGTCCGAACAAATAGTGCAAAAATATGCCGCCAAGGGACGCAAAAACAAAGCCGCTAAGCTGCCACCAAAATAAATGCTTTTTCATAAGCTGCTCTCCAAAACGGTTTTTACCATTGTATGTTGCGGCTTTATAAATATGTGCAAAAATGCTAAGGCGGTACAAAATTTCTTGACCGCACGCTCTTTTTGTGTTAATATGGGCGTGAAAAATCAATTAAACGAGGACGAAAATGATTATTTTAATTATGGGCGCAAGCCATACGGGCAAGACCGTGGCGGCACAAAAACTGCTTGAAAAATACAAATACCCCTACCTTTCCATAGACCATTTAAAGATGGGCTTGATACGAAGCGGACACACGGCGCTGACACCCCTCAGCGAGGACAGCGAGCTTACCGCGTATCTGTGGCCCATAGTCCGCGAGATAGTGAAGACCGCCGTGGAAAACAACCAAAACCTTATTGTGGAGGGTTGCTATATCCCTTTTGATTGGCAGAAGGATTTTACGGCTGAATATCTTGAAAACATAAAGTGCTACTGCCTTGTAATGAGCGCGGACTACATCGAAACTCATTTTGAGGACATAAAAAACTACGCAAGCGTAATAGAAAAGCGCCAAGAGGATGATGTTACCCTTGAAGATGTCTTGGCCGATAACAGGCGAAATTTGCTTCTTGCCCAGCAGCACGGGGTTAACGTTATACTTATTGACGGAAAGTACAAAGTAGATATATAAATGCTTCAAGCAGAAAGGAGCTTTTTATGAGAAAAAACAGATGCATTTTTACAGTGCTGAGCCTTGTTCTTGTGCTTTGCGCTCTGGTTGGCTGTGCCCCCTTAACAGGTTGCAGCAAGGAGGATTTTGTCATAGCGGCAGAGGAGCAAGGTTTTACCGTAAGCCTCCCCACGGGGGAGAATATTTCTGTTGTGGTAGCGGACAACGGTAAATACAAAATATTGTTTTACGAGTATAAGGATGAAAAAGCAAGTAGGGACGCTTTTTCTCTAAGAGAAGAGGCTTTCGACCGCAAATACCATGAAAAATATATGTCTCTTAAGCAAAACAGCGACAACTACAATTATTATTCATTCACTGCCAACGAGGAATTTCATATAATATCACGTGTAGACAACACCTTGTTTTTTTGTGAGGCGGACAAAAAATACAAAGACGAGATTTTGGCGTTTGCGGAAGAGTTGGGATATAGATAAATCAGGGAGGTTTTTATGCGGATAATGTTCAACATCGGTTGCGCGTTGGGCGGCGCAATGATAGGCTTTTTTGCCAATCAACTTGATACTGTTTACGGCGCCGTGCTTTTTACCCTTGGCGTTGTCGGGATCGTACTTTCCGCCGTTTTCGGGTTAAAGCAGGACAAATAAATTTTATATTACGGGAGAAGTGCTATGATTTTTGAAAAACAGGTTGTGAGTATGTATAAGGGTATGATGCACACCAGGTGTGACGATACCGAGACCGTATTCTATTTTTCTGCAGAGGATTTCCCCGGGCTTAAAAAAGAAGCATACAGCTTTAAAGCATCCGAGGGGCATACTCTGCAGGGCTACATATACAGCTACGACAACCCCAAAGAAGGCAGGCTTATTGTGTTTGACCACGGCTTCGGCGGCGGTCACAGGGCGTATATGAAGGAGATAGAAAAGCTTTGCGGTCACGGCTATACCGTTTTTGCCTATGACCATACGGGCTGTATGGAATCGGGCGGGGCAACCCCCAAAGGGCTTGCTCAATCTCTTTGTGACCTTAACGATTGCATCGGCGCCATAAAAAGCGATAAGCGCTTTGAGGGGCTTGACCTTTCTGTCATGGGGCATAGCTGGGGCGCGTTTTCTACACTTAATATTTCCGCATTACATCCCGATATCACCCATATAGTGGCCATGTGCGGCTTTGTGTCGGTGGAAGAGATGATAAAGTCCTTCTTTTCGGGCCTTATGAAGGGATACCGTAAGGCTGTCCTTGCCTTGGAGAAGGAATCAAACCCAAGGTTTTCCAAGTTTAACGCGGTAGAGTCTTTGGCAAACTCTCGCACCTCGGCGCTTCTTATATATTCCGAAGATGACAAAATGTGCCGCCGTGTCCACTATGACCTTCTTAAGGAAGGTCTTAGCCATAAGGAAAATGTGCATTTTTTGTTTGTGACCGGCAAAGGACACAACCCCAATTATACAAAAGAGGCAGAAAAGCTTCTTGGTGATTTCAGCAAAGCAAGGGCAAAGCTTTTGCGAAAAAAGAGCCTGAGCAAGGAGGAAAAGGAAGGCTTTGTAGCTTCTTTCGATTGGAATAAAATGACCATACAGGACGAGAATGTATGGGAGTTGATTTTTGACCATTTAGATGAGCAAGCAAAGATATAAATAGCTGCTGCCGCGCACTCTGACACAATAAAATAAAAACGGGCCGTAAAAAACTTTGGTTTTTTACGGCCTTTTCAGGTTTTGTCGTTTTAAGGATGTTCGTAGCAAGAAAAAACAGAATAAAAGGATAAGCAGGAAAAATTAAGAAAGAAAAACAGTAGCTATTATAAATTTCTTGCGTTTGGGCCTTTTTTAAGGGGATAGGAAAAAATGGACCAAACGGACGAACAGAAGCGAAGCTGTACAAAGGTACTGCGAGCTGAAGTTCGTTCGTAGCAAGAAAAAACAGAATAAAAGGATAAGCAGGAAAAATTAAGAAAGAAAAACAGTAGCTATTATAATTTTCTTGCGTTTGGGCCTTTTTTTACATCCCCTGCAAACTTATAGTATTCATTAACAAGACTTCTGTACCCAAGCTTTTTTATTTCGTCATACCTGAAATTGTAACGGGATTTTGTCCTTTTACCCGTTGCCAGACAGCGGATGCAGTCCTGCATGTATCCGTCAATCTGTTTAAGGGTCGCCGCCGTGTTTATAACGGGAAAAAACCAACGTGCCCAGGTAAGCTCGCTGTAAACGGGGTTATCGTAAAGCTTGGCATTAAAGCGCTTAACAAAGGCTTTTGCTGCATATTCACCGGGTAAGCCCTTTTTGCTTGCCCAGCGCGCAAGGGCTTTTGTCTTCCGCTTCATTTTTGCCTTCAATTTCCCGAAAGAAACGTCGCTTATATCAATGGTACCCCTGTGATACGAAAACCCCAAAAACGTCCATTTTTCGCCGGGATCCGTCCTTTTCTCTTTGTCTGGGTTTATGCCAAGCCCTCTTGCGGCAAGACAGCCCTTTATTGTGTCAATGCTTTCTAAAAGCTCTGCTTCATCCTTGGCAAAAACAAGTATATCGTCGGAATAGCGTACGTAGGGTATGTTTTTTTCATAGAAATAACGGTCAAGGTCTCGAAGATAAAAATTAGCAAGAAAAGCCGACACGGGCACCCCTGCCATAATACCCTTGCGTTCTTCAATCAGCTCGCCCTTATATCTGACGAAAGGTGCTTTCAGCAGCTGTTCAAAAAAGATATACAGTTTTAAGTCGTCCTTAAGCGCTTCTTTCAATTCGGGAAGAAGGATATCCACGTTAACGGAGTTGAAATAGTCGCTGATATCAACTTTGTAAACGTAGCGGCGATCCAAATCCTTAATTTTCAGTATGTCCTCGGCGGCTTTTTTTACCCCCGACTCCTTTCTGAAGGAGTAAAGGTTTGGCGCAAAAAGCCGGTCATAGTCCCTAAGAAGGTAAGAAACCAGCTTTAAAACATAATTTTCTTCCCTGCAAAAGGTGTAAACCGCCCTTTTTTTGCCTACCTTGGATTTGCTTATAAGCAGCTTTTCGGGAGGAGAAAACCCCTCCCCGTTCAGTTGGTTCAAAACGGGAAGGTATTCGGCATCGTTAATATAAGCTTTAAGGTCAGCCGTATCTTTTTCGCTTATGTTGCCCTGTTTTATTTTGTGCTCAAGAAAAGCCACCCATATTTCCTTATGAAAAAGTTTATCTGTCACACTCATAAAAACACCAAATAAAAAAACAGAGAGAAAGTAATTTAACATCGCAATTTTGCGATACGAAACCGTACACGGAACGGTTGCCTGCAAAACTCAAAAAAGTACCGTGCTGGGTTCTTCACAGGCGCATAAGCTTTTCTCTCTGTTTTTTAGCGTAATTAAATTATCTGAGGTTTTCTTTTATGCGGTTAATAACGTAGCCGCTTTCGTTTTCCATCCCCTTGAAAAAGCGGATGTAAGGGATGCCCTTGTCCTCAAGAACTTGGTATGTACCCCTTGTAATCATGGAACGGTATTGGTTGGTGTTCATAACAAGAACGGCAAGCACGGGGGAAGCGCCATTTGAGAAAAGGTAGGAGATGGGGTAGCAGCTTGGGTGTGCACCCGAGTCAAGGCTTCTTGCATGAACGCCTGTGGAAATAGAGTAGCCGGGGAAGTTTGCCTCGGTTATAAGGGATGCAAAATAGCCGTCACCGGTGTCATACGTCTTTTTCGCAACGGGTGCGGCAGAAACAGGGGGCTGCGTTTGTACAGGCCGTGCAGTCCGTTGATTTTGTTCAGCCGTATTTTCGATAATCTTTTTTACGTCCTCAAGTTTGTTAAGGGCGCCCTTAAGTTTGTTAAAAAATCCCATAAGCAAGCCTCCTAAATTTATTTATCTGCATTTTAACACAAAGTTAGTTATGTTTCAATGTGTTTTTTTAAAAAACGGGTAAATACTATCCTTTTAGGTAGCCAAAGCATTACTGATTTGTCAAAATACCAGTGAATACGCAGCTTAACGGAACTGGGACTGATACAAGCCGCAGTAAAAACCGCCTTTGCTTATAAGCTCCTCGTGGTTGCCCTGCTCTATAATCGCGCCGTCCTTTACCACAAGTATGGTATTAGCATTCTGAATGGTGGAAAGTCTGTGGGCTATGATAAAACAGGTCTTGTTTTTCATAAGCTCGGTCATGGCTGTCTGTATCTGTATCTCCGTGCGGGAGTCAACGTTTGAGGTTGCCTCGTCAAGTATAAGGATGGGCGCTTTTGAAAGGAAAGCACGAGCTATGGTAATAAGCTGTTTTTGACCCTTGGAGATATTGACGCCGTCATCGGAAAGCACCGTGTTGTATCCGTCGGGCAGGCTTTCGATATAGGGGGCGATCTTCGCCGCCTTTGCCGCCTCATAGACCTCTTCGGGGGTGGCGTCCTCTCTGCCGTATACGATGTTGTCGTATATTGTGCCGCAAAACAGCCAAGTATCCTGTAGCACCATATTAAAGGCAAGCCTGAGGTCGGCACGCTTTATATCCGTGGATGGGGTACCGTCTATAAGTATCTCGCCCTTTTGTTGGTCGTAAAAGCGCATAAGCAGGTTTATTATGGTGGTCTTGCCTGCACCCGTCGGGCCTACTATTGCTACGGTCTGCCCCTTTTTTGCCTTGACAGACACGTTTTTAAGTATGGTCTTATCCTCGGTATAGCCAAAACTTACGTTATTAAGGGAAACGTCGCCCCTTACCTCCTTTAACTCCTTGGCGTGGGGTGCGTCTGCCTTTTCCGGCTCCTCATCAAGTATGGTAAACACGCGCTCTGCGGCGGAAAATGCGGACTGAAACTCGTGAAGGATGTTGGAAAACTCGTTTATAGGGCCTGCAAATTTCCTTGAGTATTGGACAAACTGTGCCACGCCGCCAAGGGTTATAAAGAAGGCGGATGCGGCAAGCACCGTGCCGTTTTGAGACAGCATATACAGTATGCCGCCCATAATTGCCACAAGAGTAAGGGAAACGTTGTTTATAAGGTTTATGGTGGGGAAAAGCAAAGCGGCGTTGTATTCTGCATTGTAGAAGGCGTCCATTGCCTCTCCGTTTATCTTGTTGAAGCGGGAGGATATCTCCTCCTGCCTTCCGTATGCGGATATAGTGCGTGAGCCCGTAAGCATCTCCTCCGCAAAGCCGTTAAGTTCGCCGTATTTTTTGGAGCGCTTGCTGAAAAGGGGGCGCACTTTTTTAGAGCGATATCGGGTAAACAGTATGGATACGGGAACGGTCAGGACGAAGATAAGTATCATAGGTCTTGATATCTGCCACATAAACATAAGAGAGCCGATAACCGTGTAAAGGCTTGTCATAACCTGTATAAGGTCGTGGGAGAGGGTGCTGTTTATAACGTCGATATCGTAGGAAAGATGGCTTATAATATCACCCGTTGCGTGGGTGTCAAAATAGCCAACGGGCAGGGAGGTCAGCTTTTCAAATACCTGCCTTCGCATCTTGTAGATTATTCTTTGGCTAAGCTGTATCATCACAACCGAAAGTACGTAGGAAAGCAGTGCGGATATAACGTAGCAGGCAAGCATATAGAATACGTTTTTCCAAACGGTGGGGAAGTCCACGCCGCCCTTAAACTCTATGGCGTCAATGGCGGCACCGGAATAGCGGGGCCCCATCAAGGACAGCTGGTTTGCCCCCAAGGTAAGCACCAGCGCAAGAATAAACAGGGGCCATTGCTGCAGTACGTATTTGCTAAGCCTTAGGAAGATGCCTTTTTTGTTCTTTTGCCTTTTGTTTTTATCAGTCAAGGAAAGCACCTCCCATCTGCGAGTCGCTGATCTCCCTGTACTCGGCGCAGTTTTCCATAAGCTCCCCGTGTTTGCCGCAACCTATTATCTCACCGTTTTCGATGACGAGGATAAGGTCACAGTTTTTAACCGAGCTTACCCTTTGCGCCACGGTTATAACAGTAGAGTCGGGGATATCCTCAGACAGCGCCAAGCGCAAATTTGCGTCGGTCTTATAGTCAAGGGCAGAGGAGGAGTCGTCCAGTATAAGTATCTCGGGACGCCCCGCAATGGCACGGGAAATAAGCAAGCGCTGACGCTGATCGCCCGAAAGGTTTGTACCGCCCGTGGTTACGTCGTGAGAATATTCCTCTGAAAAGGCACTTATAAAGTCGTGGGCTTGAGCGGTCTTTGCCGCCTTTACAATATCCTCGCTTGATATATTGCGGCCGAAGCGGATGTTTTCCTCTACGGTATCCGCATAGATAAAGTTGTTCTGAAACACTACGCCGAACATGGCGGTAAGCTCCTCCCGTTTGTAGGAGCGCACGTCCTTGCCTTTTATGCGTATAATGCCGCTGCCTGCGTCATAAAAGCGCATCAGCAGGCGAAGCAGGGTGGATTTGCCGCTTCCCGTAGCGCCTATAATGCCAAGGCTTTCGCCCTTCTTTAAGGCGAAGGACACGTTCTTTATGTTGTTTTCTTTTCCCAGGTACGAAAAGCTTACGTTTTCAAAGGAGATGTGACAGTCTGTGTTGCCCTTGCCGTCGTCCTCTGTTACCTCAAGCTCGTTTTTCTCCTCCATAACCTGCGATATACGCTTTGCGGAGGCGGCGCACTTGGTATACATTACAAACATACGGGAGAGGGACATCATCGCCATGGATATCAAAGTAAAGTACTGCATAAACGCAATAACGGTTGCGGCGGAAGATGTGTTGTTTGCCACAAAATATGCGCTTGCCGCTACAACGGCTACTATGCCCAAATTCATA
>JAZSIW010000129.1:0-8944 GCA_045534025.1 Eubacteriales bacterium
TATAGCACTTCTTGAGCATTGCTTAAGAGATGAGCTTAATGCAGGTGCGTTGCGTAAAATTGCAGTGCTCGAGCCTGTTAAGCTTGTTATAGATAACTACCCCGAAGACCAAACGGAGTACTTTGAGGTGTCCAACAACCCCAACGATGAAGCTGCAGGTATGCGTAAGCTGCCCTTCACCAAGGAGCTTTATATTGAACGTGCGGACTTTTCCTTAACTCCTCCGCCCAAGTATTTCCGCCTTAAGCCGGATGGCGAAGTCAGACTTATGGGCGCTTATATCGTTAAGTACAACGGTGTGGAAACCGATGACGACGGTAACGTTACCTGCATCCACTGTAATGCAGACCTTGTAAGCCGCAACGGTATGCCTCACGACGGCAGAAAGGTCAAGGGCACCATCCATTGGATTTCTGCGGCCCATTGTATTGATGCGGAAGTTAGACTTTACGATAAGCTTTTCACAATAGAAAATACAGGTGCTATCCCCGAGGATAAAACCTATGATGACTATCTTAACCCCGAAAGCCTTAAGGTTTATACAGGCTGTAAGTTAGAGGAGTCTTTGGCGGATGCCAAGGCAGGCGAAAAATTCCAGTTTGTGCGTACGGGCTATTTCTGCAAGGACAGCAAGAACCCCAATGTTTATAACCGTACGGTTGAACTTAAGGACTCCAAGCCCGTTGCGGAGATGAAGAAATAGTTATGAATATGTATTTACAGCTGTTCCTTGCTTATATGAAGGTAGGAGCAGTAACCTTCGGCGGCGGATACGCAATGCTTCCCATTTTGAAGCGGGAGCTGGTTGACCGCAGAAATTGGGTAACGGAAGCTGACCTTATAGACTGCTACGCGATAGGGCAATGCACCCCTGGTGTTATAGCTGTAAACGCCGCAACTTTGATAGGCTATCAAAAGAAAGGCGTTCTCGGTGCCGTGTGCGCAACGGTAGGCGTGGTATTTGTACCCGTGCTTCTCATAATTTCAATAGCAACGGTACTTCAGCAGTTTTCCGAGAACGAAAATGTTCAGCACGCCCTTGCGGGTATGAGCGTTGCAATATGTGCAATTATTGCCGTAACGGTGGCGAAGCTTATAAAAAAGACGTGTAGGGATATACCTACGGTAATAATCGCTTTGTCTGTACTTGTGCTTTCTTATCTCGGTTTGCATATTGTGCTTACAGTTTTAGCAGCGGCAATAACGGGCATAGTTGTTTGCAACGTAAAAGCACGCAAAAAGGGAGGTAGACAGCAATGATTGTTGATCTTCTCTGGTGCTTTTGGGAGTATTTTCAAACAGGTCTTTTTGCTATAGGCGGCGGCCTTGCAACCATACCTTTCCTTGAAGGTATGGCTAAACGGCATCCCGATTGGTTCACACTTGAAGAGCTTAGAAGTTTTGTGGCTATATCCGAATCCACACCCGGACCTATCGGCATAAATATCGCTACCTACGCAGGACACAGAATAGCCGGTCCCTTGGGTTCGATGGTATGCGTATTTGCCTTGGTTTTACCTGCGTTTTTAATAACTCTTATTGTGGCAAAGACCTTGCAGAAATTTAAAAGCAGTACCCTTGTTAACAATGCTTTTTACGGTATTCGTCCCGCAACAACGGCGCTTATTCTGTGGGCTGTTATCTCTACTTTTACAGAGGTACTCATAGATATGGATGCCGTAAGCTCTTTAGGCAGCTTTTTTACGGCTATCGACATAAAAAATCTAATATTGTTTGCCGTTATTTTGGCAGCAAGTCTTATCTTAAAAAAATTGCACCCTGTAGTATTTATTGCTGCAGGTGCGGCGGCAGGCGTGATCTTCGCATTATAATATAGCCGCATTACTCACAGTTTTAGGAGGTTTTACTTTATGAACAGAATCGACCCCCATTTTTCCGAGGTCATCCCCGAAATAGAAGCGCTTGCAAAGCTTTGTGTGGAAAACGGGCATATAGACCCCGCTCTTTACGCCAAGTATGACGTTAAAAGAGGGCTTCGTGACATAAGCGGCAGAGGCGTTTTGACGGGTCTTACGGAAATTGCGGAAGTACACTCTTATTCCATAGTGGATGAAGAGCTTGTCCCCTGTGAGGGTAAGCTTTTCTACAGAGGTATTGACATAGAGCAGATTGTTGACGGCTTTATCTCTGAGGGCAGAAGCGGATTTGAAGAGACCGTATATCTTTTGCTTTTCGGCAACCTGCCCACAAAAGAAGAACTTGGCAGTTTTACCGAGCTTTTGTCCAGCTACCGCAGTTTGCCAAAGAACTTTTTGCGTGACGTTATTATGAAGGCGTCCAGCCGTGATTTGATGAACTCTCTTGCGAAAAGCATACTTACCCTGTACTCCTACGACGGTAACGCTGACGATACAAGCATCGGTAATATATTGCGACAGTCGCTTGAACTTATTGCCATATTCCCCTTGCTTGTTGTATACGGATATCAGACATATTCTTACTATCACGACGGTAAGAGCCTTATAATCCACTCTCCTAAAAAAGAGCTTTCCACGGCGGAAAACCTGCTTTTGCTTTTGCGCGGTGAGGGCAATTATACAGAACTTGAGGTTAAAATGCTTGACCTTGCCTTGGTGCTTCACGCAGACCACGGCGGCGGTAACAATTCCACCTTTACCACCCGTGTTGTAACTTCTACGGGTACGGATACTTATTCTGCCATAACAGCGGCGGTTGGGGCTCTTAAGGGTCCCCGTCACGGCGGCGCTAATATTAAAGTCGTTGAAATGTTTGACGATATGAAGAAGAGCGTATCCGATTGGACAAACGACGAAGAGATAGGCGAATATCTCAGAAAGCTTTTGCACAAGGAAGCCTTTGATAAGAAGGGGCTCATTTACGGTATGGGGCACGCTGTTTACTCCTTGTCCGACCCTCGTTCAAATGTATTTAAGCGCTTTGTAAAGGAATTGGCAACAGAAAAGGGCAGACTTGAAGAGCTTGACCTTTACACAAGAGTAGAGCGTCTTGCGCCTGATATTATTGCTTCCGAGCGTCATATGTACAAGGGCATAAGCGCAAACATAGACTTTTACAGCGGATTTGTTTACAGCATGCTTGATCTGCCCAGAGAACTGTATACGCCTATTTTTGCCGTTTCAAGAATAGCAGGCTGGTGCTCTCATAGGATAGAAGAGCTTGTAAACACCAGCAAGATCATAAGACCCGCTTATAAGAACGTAAGCAAGCACAGACCGTACATAAAAATTGATAAGCGTTAAATATCTGTGATATCACGAGGCAAATTTATGCATAGATTGTTAAGTGTATTGTTGGCGTTCCTTTTAGTTTTCGGCGGTATTACCGTAGCGGCAGAGGAGGATATACCAAAAGCTATGGCGTTGCTGGAGCTTGGCTCTGCCGCCGAAGGCAGCACCCTTAATTATTATTCGTTGCGTGTCGTTATGCATTATTGCAATGCAGAGGGTATTTGCGCAGGTCAAATGTTTGAAGGCGTTGTTATTGCCCACCCTAAAAGTACCGACAGCAGGGAAAAGGCCGATGCTTATTTAAGCGAGGTTGCAGGTGCTTCCGGCGTTTTTTCTCTTGCGGAACAGCTTGCGGCGGAATTAGTGGAAAACGGGTTTGCAGATGAATCTTTTGTGTATCCTGTTTTTGTGTCTTTTCCCAACGCCGGTGGATTTGATGTAAGCGATGCCGAAAAGGAGGAGTTTTGCAATTACTATATAGACTCCTTAGTGTTTGCTTTTGAAAGTGCAAATTACAGTCGTATAATGTTGGCCGGTGTTTATTTTGATGATAGCTACAGCGGTAACATTAGCTTAAAAAATTACTGTATGTCTTTAGTTAAGGCAAAAGGCTTGCTTGTTATAGAATCTACTTCCGGTGATAAGGATGTTCTTTCGGACAGGTCGTATTCCTGCTACGGCAGCACCGTTGCAGGTGATGGGGCAGAGCTTTATTTTGGCGGCGTTCCTGCAACGGACGACGGCAGTCTGCTTATTAATTTTCTTGACCAAGTTTATGCTATACCTAAAGATAAAAGCGTTCTGTATACTTTTGAAGCATTTAACAATCTTTATGATTGCGCTATAGCTTTGGAGCAAAATGAACCAAACAGTAACGCCAGACAAGCCTATGAGTGTATAAACAGCATTCTTAAAGGTGACACAGACGCAACACGTGGGATTTACGAAAGCTTAAAGGCAGCGGCGGCAGCGGGAGACAGTGCAGGCGGCAAGGGAAAAAACAAAACGGATATAGGCATTGCCGTATGTGCGGTTATTATAGCGCTTGGCTTAGTATATCTCATATTCACCCTTGTCGGAAAGGATAAACTTAATGGGCGACGCAAAAAGAAAAAAGGATAGGCGCTTAGATAAGCAAGCGGAAGAGGCAATAACATCCAATGCCGAAGATAAAGAATTAACGGACGGAAAAAAAGAAGAAGTTGAAACCCGGGAAGATGTTAAACTAAAGAAAAAACAGGCTTTAAATAAAGTCATTCGTTACGTAATCTACGCTTTTTCCGCACTTATCGCGGTGCTTGGCGTCCTTTATCTTGTTAATCTGTTCATGCAGGAAGATAAGTTTGATTTTCGCACAAAAGCGGAAGGGATATATTTCTTCCCTGCGGATTATAACGAAAACCCCGCAGACGATCCGGCGTATATGGCGAAGGATAGGGACGTATGGTTTAGTGATGACAGGGGAGTAGGTGTTCCTTTACCCGCAACCATAGCTTCCGAAAATACTATCAAGGGGCTTATGTACAGATATTTTCAGTCCCTTAAAGAGGGTAACGCTGCTGCCCACGCCGCATTGCTTTCAAAAAATTATAATGAAAAGTACGTGGTACAGGATAAGTTCACCTGCCAGAAGGTACACGATATTCGCATAAGCTTTAATCAAGGCGAAACTCGGGACGGTGTTGCGTATTGGCACTACAGGGTAAGTTACGAAATTTATGAGAATAACGGTACGTATCGCGGGGATATCGGGTCTGAAACAGCAAGAGTAATGAACTTTGAGATAGTGTACGAGGACAATGTGTACAAAATTAATTCTATCGGCTATATAACCGCTAAAAATAACGATGACGGAGCTTCTGCCGAAAATAAAGATTGAGGAGAAAAAATAATGAAATTTGTTAACCCTTTAGATTACAAAAACGAATGTATAGCTATCTGGAACAGTTATGTTGAAAGCGGCGAAGTTGTGTTTAAGCCTATTGACGAAGCGACTTTTGACAGTTTGTTTCTGAGCAAAGGGATAAATCACGTAAGTGCAGGCCTTGCGGACGAGGCAGGTCTTGCGGGTTTTGGCTTTGCTAACTATGCAGACGGCGCAATAGTTGCTTATATAACCTATATCGGTGTAAAAAAAGAACTGCGCGGCAAGGGTGTTGCAGACAAAATATTGCAGTCCCTTGAGGAACAGCTTAAGAAAGAAAACCCTGCCCTTGAAAAGATAGAGCTTGTATTTTATAACCCCTGCCAGCTTGCTTGGTTTATTCCCAACGCCGCACCTCACGACCATCCCGGTGCACCCGGTGTTGATATGGCAAGCGCTGCTTACCGTTTCTTCACAAAGGCAGGCTATGTGGACTACGCAATTCAAAACGCCTATTATCTTCCCTTGGCAAACTATGTATATCCCGACGCTATTGCCGAAGGTATAGAACGTCTGAAGGGCGAGGAAATAGAGATCGGCTATTACGATAACGACAAGCATTACGGCTTCCCCGAATTTTTTGATAACATCAAAAACGAAGGCTGGCGTAAACAAGTGCTTGCCCGTCTTGATCAAAGAATAGTTGTTGCAACCCATAACGGCAAGGTTGTAGGCTACACAGGTCCTCTTACCATATCCGAGGAGGGTAGAGGGATGTTCTGCGGTATCGGCGTACATACCGAGTACAGACAGCACGGCATAGGCAAGATAATATTTGCAAATATGTGTAAAAGCCATTCGGAAAACGGTGCAAGCTTTATGTCGCTGTTTACGGGCACAACCAACCCTGCAAGAAAAATATATGAGGGCGCAGGCTTCGGCATTGTTCGCAGCTTTGCCGATATGCGTAAGGTCTTAAATTGAAAAAGCCTCTTATTTCTGTAATAATGCCCGTTTACAACGGCGCAGACTATTTGGGCAAGGCGATAGAAAGCGCCATTGCACAAAGTTATGAGAACAAAGAAATAATAGTGGTTAACGACGGCTCTGACGACGGCGGCGCAACCGCCGCCGTCATAAAGTCTTTCGGTGACAAAATTATCGCCGTTGAAAAAGAAAACGGCGGTGTTTCTTCTGCGCTTAACTTGGGCATTTCTATGATGAAAGGGCAGTATTTTGCGTGGCTTTCCCACGATGATATGTACAAACCCGATTATCTCAGCAAACAGGTGGAGATGCTTGAAAAAAACGGTCTTGATGACGGCAATACGGTTATATGCTGTCAGGCAAGCCTTATTGACGCAAAGGGCAAAAAGCTCTTTCGTCCCCATAAAACTTTAAACGGAATGAAAAGCGGTGAGGAGATATACCGCTTGCTTATATCGGGCGGTAACATTTGCTATTTCACCATGCTTATTCCAAAAGCGGCAATAGATAAAGTGCCGCCTTTTAATACGTCCTTTAAGTATGTGCAGGACAAGCTGTTTTGGAAAAGCCTTGCAAAAAACGGTTGCCGCTTTTTCTTTTACGGTGAGGAGCTGTGCCTCCTCAGAACTTACAGAGGTCAGCTTTCCGAAAAGCTAAAACCCATTTATAAGGACGAAATGCTTAAGTATTTAAGCCCCGATATAGAAGCGCTTGAAAGAAGCTTTGACCCCACGCTTGCAAAAGGGATACTGTTTTATGCCGCAAAAAGAAATCTGACGGCGGTAAAGAAAAAAATGAAAAGCCTGCTTAAAACAAAACAGTCATACGGCTGCGGCACAGCTTTAAAATGTGTGTATATACGCAGTAAATATCTTGCAAGACAAACTATAAAAAAGCTGTATATGATAGGCAGAGGATAAATTATGTGGTACTATTTGGCGGCAATTTCTTTAATATCCGTAGTGCTTTGTGTTTACGATAAGGTTTCCGCCCGTCACCGTGGCAGACGTGTGCCCGAGAAAACGCTGTTTGGCGTTTCCGCTTTGGGTGGTGCCCTTTGTATGTTTATAACGATGCTTTTAATACGTCACAAAACAAAGCACTTCAGCTTTATGTTCTTCGTGCCGCTTATGGCGCTTGTGCATATAGCTTTAATAATTTGTTTCGGCGCAAAACTCGGTTTCGTTTAATTTGGGAGGTGAAGGTTTGAAAAAGCCTGAATTGCTTGCCCCCGCAGGCGATCTAGACGCTTTGCATGCAGCGGTATGGGCAGGTGCCGATGCCGTTTATTTTGGCGGAAAAGCCTTTAATGCCCGTGCTTTTGCGGGCAATTTTGATATACCCCAAATGGAGGAAGCGGTAAGGTTTTGTCGTCTTCACAGGGTAAAGGTTTACCTTGTTTTAAACACCCTGCTTTCAGACGGAGAAATAGAAAAAGCGCTAGATTATGTCGCGACCCTTGAAAAAAACTTTCCCCCCGACGCTTACATAGTACAGGATTTAGGGCTTGTTAAGTGCTTAAAGCACGCTTTTCCTGACCTGCCGATACACGCCTCTACCCAGATGCAACAGCACAGCGCCGACGGCGTAAAGCTTATGAAGGATATGGGCATAAGTCGTGTGGTTTTGGCAAGGGAGGCGACGAGGGAAGATATCGCCGCTGTGGTCGCTTCGGGCGTAGAGACCGAGATTTTTGTCCACGGCGCTCTTTGCGTGTCCCAAAGCGGGGGATGCCTTATGTCGTCCTTTATCGGTGGAAGAAGCGGCAACAGAGGACAGTGTGCCCAACCCTGCAGACAGTGCTACGGCGGCAAATACCCCCTTTCTTTAAAGGATATGTGCTTGGCGAAGCATATCCCTACCATAATTCAAATGGGTGTAGACTGCCTTAAAATTGAGGGCAGAATGAAAAGTGAGGAGTATGTTTACGAGGTTGTAAGCATTTACCGCAAGCTTATAGACGAAAATCGCCCTGCCAGCGATAGGGAAATGGAAAGGCTTTCCGATGTTTTCTCTCGCAGTGGGTTTACGGACGGATATTTTACGGGGCGGGTAGGCAAAGCTATGTTTGGGGTGCGGACTCAGCAGGATAAGGACAGAAGCCGTAACGCCGAAATTAAAATCGAAGAAAAAAAGCCGGCTGTGGATATAAACTGTTATATAAAAAAGGGTGAACCTTCTGTGATAACGGCATATTGCGGTGATTGTTTTGCAACTGCAGAGGGCGCAGTGCCGCAAACAGCCATCAATCGCCCTCTAAGCTCAGAGGAGCTTTGCGCACGCCTTGGTAAAACAGGTGCTACACCTTTTACCGCCAAGGTAGAGGCAGCGCTTGACGAAGGGCTTATTTTGCCTATGTCAGCCATTAATGAGCTTAGAAGAAACGTACTTGATAAGCTGGCAGACGCAATAATTGAAAGCAACACCCCGAAGCGAGATTGGATAAGAAAAGAAGTACCTGTTCCAAAACCGGAAACAAAAAATACTGTGCGTACGCTTGTTGCGCGCTTTGAAGGCGGCGTACCTTCCGAAAAGGTGTTGCTTGCGGTATTCCGCCGTTGCGCAAGGGTAGAGCTACCTCTTTGGGCAGACATACCCGATTGGGCGATAAACGACAGACTGTCTCTTGTTTTACCCCGCACGATCTTTCCCCGTGATAAGGCGGCGGTCAGGTCCTTGGTGGAAAAGGCGTGGACTATGGGAGTAAGAGAGTTAACGGTTTCAAACTTTGCCCATGTTGAGTATTGCGACGGCTTTGTTGTGAACGGTGATTATCCTTTAAACGTTACAAACAGCCATACCGCAGAATCTTTAAAAGCTATGGGCTTCCATAGCCTATGTATTTCACCGGAGATCAACCCCA
>JAZSIW010000131.1:0-2244 GCA_045534025.1 Eubacteriales bacterium
TAAGTACCATATTATTCTCCTTTTTCGTAGGTGCCCACGTGCTTAAGTCTCTCGCAAAATCTGCCAAGCATCCTAAGCATATCTTCCCCTGCGGGGGTGCGCACATCGCCCTCTACCTCTGCATAAAAATAATATTGCCACATCTTTCCCTTTGTGGGGCGGGAACGAAGTACGCCCATATTAAAGCCGTGCAAGCCCACTATATCCAAAGCCTTTGCCAGTGCACCTGCCTGATGCTTTACTGTAAACAGTAATATAGAGCAAAGCTTGCCGCTGTTGCTGTGCGCCCTGTTTTCCGCACGGGTCATAACCGCAAAACGAGTGGTGTTGCCACGGTCGGTATTGATGTTACGCTCCAGCACTTTAAGCCCAAACAGCTCCGCCGCCTCGGCGCTGGCTATTGCTGCAAGGCTTTTGTCCCCTTGTTCCGCTACGTATTTGGCGGCAAGGGCAGTATTCACATACTCCCTTGTAGTGTAGCCCTTGGCACGGATGTAGTCGGCACATTGTCCCAGTGCTTGGGGATGGCTGACAACTTCCTTTATATCCTCGGCACTTGCATCGGGACATACAAGCAGGTCCTGGTCCACGGCAAGCTCCATAACACGGTTTACGTACAGGTTGCCACTGAACATAAGGTCGGTAACCTGTCCTACCTCCCCGTTGAAGCTGTTTTCTACGGGAAGTACAACGGCGTCACACTCCCCTGCCTCCACAGCGTGATATGCGGCAGCAAAATCTCCGTAAGGCACAGCTTTAGCTGTGGGGAACAGCTTTTTAACCGCAATATGGGCAAAAGCGCCAAGAGTACCGCTGAAGGCTACACGCATCCCCTCCAAAAGCCGTGTCTGATAGGCTCTTGAAGTACGCATAAGGTCCTGTAAAAAGCTTGTGTAATACTCCTTTAATATATCGTCCTGCACCTTTTCGGCGTTTTGTGCAATAACCTGTGCCTCACGCACGGGATCGTAAATGGGCAAGCCAAACTCTTTTTTGTGCATTGAAATATTTTTTGCCGCCTCCATACGCTTGCAAAACAGCGCCGCCATCTCTTTATCTATGCTATCAATCTCTCGTCTTGCTTCTTCAAGTTTGCTCATATTCAACAACCTCCGTGGATAAAACAGGCTTGGTTAACGGTGTTAACCTTGATGAAAGTATAGTACTTTAGCACGCTGATGTCAATAGTTTTTATAAAATTTTTATATTTTTTTAAATAGCTGTAAGTTTTACTTGTAAAATAAGGTAAAAGGTATTATAATGATTATGTATATTTGTAAGGGGAGGGTTTTCCGTGAAGTATAATAAAGCGGAAGAAGGCATTAGGGAACGTTTGCTTGTTGCCGGAATTAAAGAGCTGGAAAATCACGGATTTAACGATTTTTCCCTAAGACGTGTAGCTAACCTTTGCAACGTATCCTGTGCAGCGCCCTACAAGCACTTTAAAAATAAAGAAGAGCTGCTGTTGTCGCTTATGGATTATATTTCCTCTCGGTGGAATATATTAAGAGATCAGGTTTTGGTGTGCTACAAGGATGCAGAGCCAACCCGGCGACTTACGGCAGTGTGTGTGGCATATTTGCGTTTTTTGCTGGCAACACCCTCCTACATAACCATATTAACAATGTACCCGTATGAAACAGACCTGGAAAACGGGTTGCGAGGGCGCATTTCGGAGCCGGTTGCAAAAATAATTGACGAAATCATCCCAAACAAGGTGGAATTTGCAAACTTAAGGGCTATTACCGCCTACTCTTTAAGGGCGTATATTTACGGCACAGTATGTATGATACGCAACAAAGAGGTTGAGGATATAGACAGCACCATTGCCTTATTCTCCACTGTTTTGGACAGGGTGATAGGTGATGCGCAGATTAAAATGGACGAAATACGACGTGAAAGCGAGAAAAAATAGATGAAATACAGCTTTAGAACCAAGGGCGTTTGCGCCGCAGAGGTATCTTTTGATATGGAAAAGGACGGCACGGTGCGGAACATAGCGTTCCGCGGTGGCTGTAACGGCAATCTTAAAGCGATAGGCAGAATACTTGAGGGCTGGAATTACAAAGATATTATTGAGCGCACAGAGGGTAACGCCTGCGGCTTTAAGCCTACCTCCTGCGCAGACCAGCTTGCAGGGGCACGTAAGGCGGCCGCAACCAAGGAAGGACTTGAGGTATGAGATTTAACGTGAAGATAGCTTTAAACGGAAAAGCGGCACAGGCTGCCGCAAAGACCGTGGAT
>JAZSIW010000156.1:0-2769 GCA_045534025.1 Eubacteriales bacterium
TCCTTGGCTCACAGAACGTCTTGGCCACGGTCCGTCTTCGAAGCCCAAAGCTGCGCTTTTCGGGGCTCTTTGCGTAAGCGGGAATACGGATAACCGCACTTCTGTTGGAAGTGGCGTAGCCAACGGTAACGGGCGCCTCAAAGCCGGGGACAAGGCGCTTGAAGGAGTTGGTGCTGGGGTTGGTAAGCGCACAAAGAGAGTTTATGTGCTTAAGCAAGCCACCCATAAAATAATGCGCAGTTTCGCTAAGTCTTGCGTAGCCGTTATCGTCGGAGAACACGGGTTTGCCGTCTTTAAGAAGCAACATGTGAACGTGCATGCCGCTGCCTGCCTCGCCGTATATGGGTTTGGGCATAAAGGTTGCGGTCTTGCCGTACTTAAGGGCAGTGTTGTGAATGATATATTTTATCATCATAGTGGCGTCAGCCATTTTGGACATCTGACCAAGCTGAGGCTCTATCTCAAACTGTCCGGAGGCGGCAACCTCAGGATGATGGTAGTTTATCTCTATACCTGCGTCCTTCATATACAGGCACATTTCACTGCGGCACTCATAGGAAGCGTCAAAGGGCTTGGCTATATGATACGCCTTTTGTTTAGGCACAACGCAACCCATACCTTCGGTAGCACTGTTCCAATAGGACTGTCTTGCGTCCAAGGAAACGCCGATACTGTTGGGCTGTACTTCCCAGCCCACATTATCAAACAGGTAAAACTCAAACTCGGGAAGTATAAGCATGGTATCTGCCACACCGCAGTCCTTCATATACTGTTCTGCGGCAAGGACAATGTTACGGGGATATTGGGCAAGGGGCTTGTTTTCACTTGCACCTATTATCATAGCGTTACCCGTCATGGACAGAGTGGGTATATCACAAAAGGGATCTATCAACGCAGTGTCGGGATCGGGAATAAACACCATATCGCTTTTTTCAACAACTGCATAGCCGTAATTGGAAGCGTCAAAGCCAATTCCGCTTTTCATAGTGTCCTCTGAAAAGTTTTCGGCAGGGATGGTAACGTGGCGGTACTGACCGTTAATGTCCACCATCTTAAAATCCACCATTTTTATACCTTTTTCCTTTATAAGGTCAAGAATATCCTTAATGCTTTTTGCCATTGCAATACCTCCGTAATCTGTTTTATACAACAAGTATATCAGCAAAAAGGCTAATAGTCAATACAGACTGTCGCCAACATAACAAAAAGACCTTCTGTTTGGTAAAAAAACGCTGTTTCTGTCTTGATTTTTTATTGTGCGTGCTATATAATAATAATTTAGAAAGGTATGGGCACGCTTATGATACATTTGCAAAAGACCCCTGCGGCAGTAACTGAATATTTGCGAACACGCACCGGTCTTTACGACAAGGGCATTCTTCTTATGCGTGCGGATCTGGGAAAAGACCTTGTTAAAAAGGACGTGTGGGTAATGCTTTGCCCCGACAGCCTTATTATTGCAGAGGGCTGTGTGGAAGTATCCCGAGGGGCGGACAGGCGTGACGGGGCTGTTGCCGCTTTTAAGGAGAGCTTTTTTGCAAGCTACCCTGTTAAAGAGCTTTCGGGCTTTAAGATGGAAGAACAGCTAAGCGGCGGTATTTTTACCTGCAAGCAAAGCGGCGAGGCTTTGGCGCTGTTTAACTACACAGGGCTTTGTAAGCACGACGTGCGAATTCTCAGAGACGCGCTGACGGAGCTGACAAAAGAAGGCACGGTAGACGAAAAGAAGCTGGAGGAAACCGTGGGTGAGCTTCCCTTCTGTCCCAAGTGCGGCAGGCAGTACCCCGACCACAAGCGCAAGGTATGCCAATTTTGTGTTGACAAAAAGCGACTTGTTAAAAACCTTGCGTATTTCTTTATGCGCTACAAAAGCTATATGCTTTTGGTTATACTTTCCATCGGCTTGGTTACGGGCGTGGGCCTTTTGGTGCCCCAGATATCCTCCAAGATGTTTTACAACGAGGTGCTTACCGAAGGCGGCAAATACTACGGAAAACTGCTTTTGGTGGTAGGACTTATCTTTGGCGTGCGGCTTTTGTCAATGCTTTTCAATATGCTTTACGCCATTATCGCCGCAAGGGTATCCACCCGTGTTAACTACGACCTTAAAAAGACTATATACGAAGCGGTTACAAGGCTGTCGCTAAGCTTTTTCTCCTCCCGTCAGACGGGCGGACTTATGACCCAGATAAACAGCGACGCAAACACAATCTATTGGTTTTTCTGTGACGGCTTCCCCTACATAATCACCAACGGTCTGCAGCTTATAGGCGTTATTGTAATAATGCTTGTAACCAACCCCATACTTACCCTGTATACCTTTGTTACGGTGCCTGTGTTCTTTATTCTGTACAGGTCGCTGTTTAAAATGTTTTCCAAACTGCACGCAAAGCGCTTCTCCAAGCAGCGGTCTATGAGCTCCCTTGTATCGGACGTACTTTCGGGTATGCGTGTGGTTAAGACCTTCGCCCGTGAGGATTTGGAGAAGGGCCGTTTTGCACGCAGGAATGCGGACGCCGCCGATGCGGAAATGGGCATCAGCGTTACCTCCGCAAAGACCTTCCCCTTCCTTGGCTTCCTTTTGCAGACAGGCTCCTTTGTCGTATGGGCAATAGGCGGCAGGCAGGTTATTGAAAGCAACGGCAGTATGAGCTACGGCGACCTTATGGCCTTTGTTGCTTATATGAGCATGGTTTACGCACCCATAAACTTCTTTGCCGACGTGGCAAACTGGTGGACGGACTGCCTTAACGCTCTTCAAAGACTGTT
>JAZSIW010000164.1:0-5550 GCA_045534025.1 Eubacteriales bacterium
AGGTTATCAAAGCGGGTTTTTTGCAAGGTCTCCTTAGCGGTAGCCCTGCGTATGAACAGGTCGTAAACCGAGTTGGCGGTACTGCGCTTGCTTATGCCAAGCCCGCTGGTGGCGTTGCCCTGAGGGTCGCTGTCCACCAAGACCACACGGTTGCCCATAGCGGCAAGACAGGCGGCAATATTTACGGCGGAGGTGGTTTTACCCACGCCGCCCTTTTGGTTGGCAAATACAATTGTTTTTATTTTAGCCATAAAACACCGACTTTCTCCCACTTATCTTTTTACAGTATAACAAAACATAAAATAAAAGTCAACAGTTAAAAACCGCAAATATAAAAGCTTGACAATCCCTGTCAAGCTGATATAATAAAAACAAGGTGTTACCTTATACGGTAGGCGGTTTAATCCTGCCCCCGAAAGGGGGAATTGCTTATGGATTACTTAATGGCATTGATTATTATATTAATACTGTTAAACGAACTTCAAAGCAAAAAGAAATAACCGCCCGACGTCCAATCTAAGCGGTTATATCTTTTAACCATTTTGTTGGGGCAAACCGTCTATCGGCAACACCCTTTCCGTATACATTATAGCCCCACAAAGGGGCAATGTCAAGTGCTTTTTAGGAAAAAGCCAAATGTGCTCATGTGGGGCACAAAATGAAAAAAGCTTGACAATTCCTGTCTCGCAGATATAACAAAAACAAAGTGTTACCTTTGTTCCAACAGTGACGGACTCCTACGCATTTGTAGGCCCAAAACGAATAGTTGACAAGGATTTTGTAAAACAAAACGCTGTTTTTGGTATACTAAAACCGCTACTGCAAAACAGTAACGGTTAATTTTTTTGTTTGTATCGCCTTGCCAAAGCTATCAAGCCCAGCGCGATTATCACGCCTACAGAATCGATAAGCACGTCCTTTACCGATGCGCCCCGTTTTGATATAAGCTGTAAACTTTCGTCTATTGAAGCCGCAAACACCGACACCGACGCCGCCAAAAGGCAAGCCCCACGGTACTGTTTGCAAAAACGGGACACAAGCAGATACATAAGCAGGCACAGCACAAAAAACTCAAAGATATGCGCCGCCTTGCGCACCACTATCTCGGCAACCGCCTCGGTATTACCGCTAAAGCCCAATGCTGTAAGCACACGGCGAAGAAAGCCCTCCGCCCCTTCGCTTTGGTCGGCGGAAGCGGCACGATCCTTCAAAGAGTTTGAAAATATAAAAGCAAGCCAAGCTATATTCGCCACGGCAAGCGCCACGGTCTTCCTCATAGCTTTTCCGCCTGTAAAAGCAGTTCTGCGGCGGCGTCCCTTGCGGCAACGCCCACGTCTATACCGCCGATAATGCGGGAAATCTCCTCTATCCTGCCCTCTTTGTCCAGAGCCTTCACATGGCTTTGTGTCCTGCCCTCCTCACTGCGCTTGCGCACAAGCAGATGTGTGTTAGCCAATGCGGCTATCTGGGCGGAGTGGGTGACGCAGAACACCTGCGTACCCTTGTAGGTAAGCTTTTTAAGGGCAACGCCTGTCTTTTGCGCCGTCTTGCCGGAGATGCCCGTATCTATCTCGTCAAACACCATTGTGCCCGTAGGCGCGGCATCGGCGGTAACGGTCTTAAAGGCAAGCATTATTCTTGCCAGCTCGCCGCCCGATGCGATTTTGGAGAGAGGCTTTGGCGTTTCCCCTGCGTTGGCGGAAATAAGCAGCTCCGCCTCGTCACAGCCGTCGGCGGCAGGTGCTTTAGGCAATATGTGCGCCTTTATGGTTACGGAAGGCATATCCAGCTCTGCAAGGCAGGCGGCAAGCTCGCCCTCCAACCTTGTTGCCGCCGCTTTGCGCCCCGCACTCAGGTGTGCGGCGGCGGCGGTTAACGCATCGTAAGCCACCCGTTTTTCTTCTTCTAAATCCTCTATTAATGTATCGCCGCTTTCTATCTCCTCAAGCTCCTTAAGCAAGCCGTCACGGGCGGTAAGCAGACCCTCAAAGTCCGTACCGAAACGGCGCTTAAGCACCGCAATGGTCTCAAGACGGCTTTCCACCTTATCCAGCTTTTCGGCGGCGGCATCTGCATCCACCTCTGCGGCGGAGCGCAGGGTATCGGCGATATCATCTATCTCACACTTAACGCTGTCAAGGCGTTCAAGCAGCTCTGCCCCCTCGGGCAGGGCGTCTTTTATTCTGTCAAGGGCGCTTATGGCGGCGTAAAGTCGTTCATCAGCAGAACGGCTTTCCCCGTAAAGCTGGCCGTAGGCTTCAGCGGCGGCGGCGGAAATTTTCTCGGCACTTCTAAGCCTCAAGCGTTCGGCAAGCAAAAGCTCCTCCTCACCTGACCTTAGCTGTGCCTTTTTCAGCCCTTGCAACTTGTACTCCAGCATTTCTTTACGGAATGCTGCATCTGCCACAGACTCTTTAAGGCTTTCCAGCCGCTTGCAAAGTTCGGTATAACGGTTATAGCGGTCAGCGTAGATAGCCAAAACATCCCCGTTGCCTGCATAGCTGTCTATAAGGGGCAGGTGACGGCTACTGTCCGCCAGCAGAAGGGTATCCTGCTGACCGTGGATGTTTATAAGCAGCTCTGCCACCGACCTAAGACGGGAGGAAGGCACCTGCCTGTCCCCTATCTTGGCACTGCTTCTGCCATCGGCGGCAACACGGCGGCTGAGGTACAAAGCGCCGTCCTCGTCGGGATGCACGCCAAGGGCCTCTAATTTTATAAGAGCATCCTCGTCGAAGTCCTCAAAACAGCCCTCCACAAAGGCATAGCTTTCCCCACTGCGTATCAGCTCCCTGTCGCTTCTGCCCCCGCAAAGGAGGGAGATAGCGTCGATAACTATGCTTTTGCCTGCGCCTGTCTCGCCGGTCAGCACGGTAAAGCCTTCGCCGAATATCAGTGTTGTTTCTTTTATTAAGGCAACATTTTCGATGTGAAGAGAGGAAAGCATAAAAAGCACCTCTTAGTTAACAGAAAATTATTTTAAAAGCCCGCCAAGGGTAGCTGTAATGGACCTGGCAAAGTCATAGTCACGGGCAACGATAAGCATAGTGTCATCGCCGGAAAGGGTACCTACAACACCGTCCAGGTGCATACTGTCCACGGCAACGCCTGCGGCACTGCCCATGCCTGCATAGGTCTTAAGCACAACGATATTGCAGGCGCAGTCCACTTTGTAAACCGCCTCGGTAAAGATGGTCTTAAGCTTGGTGGCAAAATCCCCGTCGCTTTGTGCGGCAGGTGCAGAGGAGTACTGATAACCGCCCTTATCAGAAGTTTTGACTATCTTAAGGTCACGTATATCACGGGATACGGTGGCTTGAGTTGTGTCAAAGCCCATTGCTTTAAGCTCCTCCAACAACTCCTCCTGAGTGCGCACGGTTTTTCTTTGTATAAGGTCAAGTATTGCCGCATGTCTTTGAGATTTTTTCATAATTTACAGCTCCTTTTTTACCCTTGGTTGCCTGCGCCGAATTTTTTAAAAAGAGTTGTGGCGAAGGGAACATTTTTAAGCCGTATAAGGCTTACATATTTTTGCGATTTTGTAACGGTTACCGAAAGCTCGTTATCGTTTATGCGGAAATAAGCCCTGCCGTCCACGGTCACCACCGCCTCGGCACGGCGTGCGGAGGGGATGCTTACCTTTATAACGGAGTTAGGGCCGAAGATAAGGCTACGTGCCAGCTCGATGGAATGGGAGCACACCGGCGTTGCGGCGATAACCTCTACGGAAGGGTCGATAACAGGCCCGCCTGCCGCCATCGAATAGGCTGTAGACCCTGTAGGGGTGGCAATAATGAGCCCGTCCGCCCTGTAATTGCTGACCAGATCGCCGTCACAGCTTACGGAAAAATCCGCCAACCGTGAAACTATTCCACGTGTTATTGCCGCCTCGTTAAAAGCGTGGGAAAAGAAAAGCTGTTTGCCCGCCTTGCTTATGCTTACGTCAAGCATCATCCGTTTTTCGGTACGGTAGTCACCTGTGGCAAGACGGGAAAGCATATCGATCTCGCTTTCCTCCAGCTCCGTTATATAGCCAACGTGTCCGAAATTTACGCCTATAATGGGTATATCCGCCTCTGCGGCACGCTTGGCAACGCTTAGCACCGTACCGTCGCCGCCGAAAACAATAGCAGCGTCGCAAAGCTTGAAAAGCGCCTCCGGCTCTACCGGTGTGACGCCGCCGCCAAGGGCAGCAAACATCTCTGCACGGTTCGGCTCTGCATAGCAGTCTATGCCGCTGTTTTTTAGTATTTGGGCAACCCTTAATGCACAGCGCAATGCGCCGCTTTTGCCCGTATTGGGCACCAAGGCAACCTTACGTATCATACAAATCACCCCTGATTTTCCTGCCTTAAAAACAGCGCAAGATGCTCTGTATTCCCCTTACTGCCTTTTATGGGAGAGGGTACTGTTTTTATTAGGCAAAAGCCGTTATCCAGCGCAGAAAGCTTAAGTTTTAAAAGCACTGCCTGAAGCAAACTGCCGTTTTTATCCTTAACAATTCCGTTTTTTCCCACATTTTCTCTGCCCACCTCAAACTGTGGCTTCACAAGGGTTATAAGAGGCGCTCCTGCTTTAAGTATACGGGAGAGTGCCGGATATATTAAGGTTTGAGAAATAAAGGACACGTCCATTACTGCACCGTCAATGCGGTCTGCAAAATCATCGGCAGAAAGCTCCCTTGCGTTTGTGCCCTCCATATTAACTACTCTTCCATCTGTTTTAAGGCTTTTGTGCAGCTGGTCTCTGCCCACGTCAACAGCATAAACCTTTGTGGCGCCGCCTTCCAGCAGGCATTGGGTAAAGCCGCCCGTGGAAGCGCCTATATCTGCAAAAATCTTGCCTTTAGGGTCAACAGCGAAAGCAGAAAGTGCCGCCCGCAATTTTTGTCCCGCGCGGGACACGTCTGCACTTGCCGCATCCGTAAGGCTAAGCACCGCATCACCGGCTATAAGTTGGGAGGGTTTTTCCACCGGAACACCGTCTACCAAAACCGCAGCCTCTTTTATCAACGCCCTTGCCTTACTTCGACTTTCGCACAAGCCCGAAAGACAAAGCGCCACATCTGCCCTTTGTTTTTCCATTATATATTTTCCTTAATCATTTAAGTTTACTTTCTATTTCCGCCGCCATCTGTTCGGGGAGGAAGCCGCAATCTTCAAACAGGCGCACCGTATCACCGTGCGGTACAAATCTGTCCTCCACCGCACGTATTACCCCTGTTTTGCCCCTCATCTGCCCTTTTTCACACATGGTGGCAAGAACACGTTCGGCAAATCCGCCGCTGCGCACACCCTCCTCTGCAAAATACAGGAAAGTGCATGGCTTAAGCAAACGGAAAAGCTCCTCACAATTAAGGGGTTTAAGCCGCAAAATTTTTAAAACACGCACCCCTATGCCTTTTTTGGCAAGAATTTGCGCCGCCTTAACGGCATTACTGCACAGGCGACCGTAGCTTATTACAGCCATCTTAGGGTCGCTGCCCAAATCGGCATAAAACATATTGCCGCTGTCAGCAGAAATGTATATACTGCGGTCATAGCTTTGTTC
>JAZSIW010000148.1:0-15215 GCA_045534025.1 Eubacteriales bacterium
AAGGGAAGGAGAGGTAAACCGTAAGAGACGGTAAGTTGGGGCTAAAGAAGAGCGGTATAGGGAAAAATCAGGGGCGAGAAGAGGGGCAGCTGCTTGCGGCGCAAGTAATAACAGCAAATAAAGGCGGAAAAATCCTGCAAAAGGTTGCTTTTCGGGTAAGGCGGTGTTATAATACAAAGCAGAAAACGGCAAAAAATTTTTGCGGTAATACAGGAGGTAACACAAAATGCTTAAAAAGTTTTTACTTGTTGCGCTTACTTTGTGCCTTTGTCTTTCCGTTTTCGCTTGCGGAGATGACTCTTCAAACGACATTCCCAAAAAAGGCGGCATGTTGTTTGGAGACGGCGACAATATTGACGACGACAAATCTGAAGAAAAGGACAAACCGTCGGGCGACATCGGCATCAGCGAAGAACGTCCCGATTCAGACAGCACACAGAGACCGTCTCCAACCCCCGATTTCGGCTACAGTGACGCCGAAGTTTCCAACGGCGGCGACAACAACCAAGGCGGTACGGACGACCCCTTCCACAGCCATTACTTTGCCCCTGCAGACTGCATAAACCCTCAGCGTTGTACCTGCGGTGAAATCCACGGCGAAGCGTTGGGTCACGATTTTTATGCAGAGGGTTGCACCGATGTTCCCCGTTGCACCCGTTGCGGCATAATGGCGGATGAGCCTGCAGGACATAGTTTTATGTTTGAAGGCTGCGGCAAAAACTATGTTTGCGGTGTTTGCGGCGAGGAAAGCGACAAAGCCCCCGACCACAATTTTAACAATGGCAAATGCAGCATCTGCGGTCAAGAGCAAAATACCGGCTATGCATCATATCTGCCCGAAGCTATGGACATGAACGGTCGTGAGTTTTATCTTCTTCAGCGTTGGTTCGGCTACGGTAAGCCTACCATTGACTTCCAGGGCGAAGTTATTTGGGAAGACTCCGAAGACGGCACCATGACCAATATCAACAAAGCGAAGAAAGAAGTCCTTGATGCCGTGCAGAGGGAATATAACTGTACCATCACCGGCGAGATGAGCACTGATACCGCAGGTAACATTCGTACCATGCTTAACGAAGACATCCTCGGCGGCACTGCCGAATATGACTTCTGCTTTGAGTCTTATTATTACTACTATGCATTTGTAGAAGACGGCTTGCTTGTCGACCTTAACGACTTAGGCATTGATTTCTACGCCCCTTGGTGGGACCAGAACGCAGTTGACGACCTTTCTATCTGCAACAAACTTTACTATGCAATGGGTGACATCAACACCTATGATAACGACGGTACTTTCGTTCTTCTTTTCAACAAAGACCTTTATGAAGAGAACGGCGGCGACGTTCAGGCGCTTTACGACATGGCGCTTAACGGCGACTGGACCTTTGAAGAATTTGAAAATATCATTACGGGCTTCGGCTATGATGCTAACGCTGACGGCGTAAGAGACGAGTTTGACGTTTACGGTTTGCTTACCGAAACCTCCAACCTTTACACCCACTTCCTGGCAAGCGGCAATAAGCTGGTTGACAAAAACGCAAATGGCGAACCCGTATTTTCGCTTGCAAGCGGTGACGGTTATGCTGCACTTAACGATGCGGTTGACCTTTACCTTAACACCAACGACGTACTTGTTGCTAACCTCGACAATTATGTAACTAAGTATGAAGGTGAAGACGTATACGAAAAGACCGTTATCAACGCTTTTAAAGAAGGTAGAGGGCTTTTCTATATGACTTCTTTTATACACCACCCCTACTTCAGAGATATGAAAGACGACTTCGGCTTCCTTCCCATTCCTAAATATGACGCAGCCGGCGACAGATACTACCACATCACGGGCACACACACCACCAGCGTTCTCTTTGTTCCCGTTGGCGACAACTCCAATGGCGAAAAAGGCCAGCAGCTTGGTATGATACTTGACGCTCTCGGCGCATACAGCAAGGACTATTTGACCCCTGAATATTATGAGAAGCAGCTTAAGAGAGGCGACGCACAGGATCCCGATAGTGCAGCAGTTCTTGACCTTATTTACGCTTCCCGCGTGTTTGACCTTGGTCAGGTATTCGGTGCTAAGTGGGGTACTACCGACCTGGTTGAAGCTCTTGACAAAAACATCCAGTCCCGTGTAGAAGCTCAGAAAGACATTATTGAAATGAACATTTCCCTTACCATCGATAAGATAAAGGCAAATGCAGACTAATCGCTTTTAGTTGTTCCCTCTGTGCAGTTATGCACAGAGGGAATTTTCGTATACAAAAATTTCCCCTGCGCTATGCAAAAACGTCCGCTGAAAACATTTCTGCAGGGCACAGGGGAAAGGGATTGCTTTGACACATAAAACGGTCAAGCAGTTGCGTTATTTTTTGATATAAGGCGTGGCGCAAAGAGGTGAGGTGTAAGGCTTTATCTCTGCGGTGCACAGCGCCGCCTGCTCCTCTGTGGCAAGGGCGGCTTCAAAAGCCGCTGCGGCTTCGGGGTCAAGCTTTTTGTAATCCGCAGGCTTCGTTATAAGGGGCAGGGCAAGGCACTTTTTGCGCTCGCCCAAAAATTCTGTTCCTTCTTTGTTTGCCGCCAACAGGCTTGTGTATAGGGGCGGCACTTTCACCGCTTCCGTCTTTATCCCAAGCCACGCCGCCATTATGGCACGGCGCACCCTTGCGGCGGTGTAGGTTTTTCCTGTTGCCTCGGAGATAAGCTCCTCAAGGCTTGTCGCATTCTTTGCGGCGGCATTAAGTGCGGCGGCAAGCCCCGCATCTATGCAGTAAAGCCCCGTAAAATCGCCCCTTCTAAGGAGCGCTATAAGTTCCCTTTCTCTGCGCTTAATATTTCGCCTGTCGCCAAAGAAAGAAGGAAAGGGCACCTCGGTGCTCATGTCCTCTGTGTTTCGTATCTCTGCGGCGCTTTTGTAGCTGAGAATTCGTTGCATAGGGTACAGCTCTATGTCTATCCCTTCCTTAATGCAACAGCTTATATATTCCAGCGCTAAAATATTATTGGGCGTGGAAAGCGCCTTCGCCGCCTCAGCCCCCAAACGACTTTCCATAAGCAAGCATCTCGCCCTTGGATAAGAAAGGCTGGGGTTTGCTTTTATCAGTGCGGCAAGCTCTTCCTCAAACTCCGGTGCAGATGCCGTTTTCGCCATCTCCCAAAGGGGTGCATCAGGGGTCTCACATCCAAAGGCAAGTGCGTCCACCCCCAAGGCGGCGGCTATGCGCACACCTGCCATGGCAAAATCCGCACCCGAGGACAGGCAGTAGGGGAAAGGTAGTTCAACCACCAAATCCATACCGCCCTCCACCGCGGCGGCGGCACGGCGGTACTTGTCCGCCACGGCAACCTCCCCGCGCTGGACGAAGGCGCCGCTCATTATGCCCGCTACACGGGCGTATTTTTCCTTAAGGTGTGATATTTGATAACGGTGTCCGTGATGAAAGGGGTTGTATTCACATATAACCGCGACGGTTTTTCTTTGTTTTTCCATATTATTACGCCTTTCCCTCTTGCATTCGGAAACTTTTGGTAGTATAATTGTAATGTTAGAATAATTTTCTGTAAGGAGATACACTATGTTTATATTGGTTGTTAACGCAGGCAGCTCTTCCCTTAAGTATCAGCTTTTTGAAATGTCCAAGGAGGAAGTGCTTGCAAAGGGTCTGTGCGAGCGTATCGGCATAGACGGCAAAATTACCCACACTAACCTGCAAACAGGCGAGAAGTTTTCTAAAGAAGTGGCTATGCCCACCCATAACGAGGCTACCCGTGCTATGATAGACGCTCTGCTTGATGCACAGTACGGCGTTATCAAGGATATGAGCGATATTTCTGCTATCGGTCACCGTGTGGTACAGGGCGGTCCCTGGATAACCAAGCCCACTCTTGTTACCGACGAGGCTATTGAGGACCTTAAGAAGTGCGTTGTGCTTGCACCCCTTCACACTCCTCCTCACCTTCAGGGTATCGAGGGCTGTAAGGCTGTTATGCCCAACACTCCTATGGTGCTGGTTATCGACACTTCCTTCCACGCAACCATCCCCGAATATGCTTCTACCTTCCCTATCGACATAAACGTTTCCAGAAAGCACCACATCAAGCGTTACGGCGCACACGGCACCTCCCACAGATACGTGGCACAGGAATGCGCAAAGTGGCTTGATAAGCCCGTTGAGGAAACTAAGATCGTTACCTGTCACCTTGGCAACGGCTCTTCCATAAGCGCAGTTAAGGGCGGCAAGGTTGTGGATACCAGTATGGGCTTCACCCCTCTTGACGGTATCATTATGGGCTCCCGTTGCGGCGCTATCGACCCCGCTGTTGTTCCTTATGTTATGGAAAAGGAAAACATCCCCGTTGATAAGATCGGCGATTGGATGAACAAGAAGTGCGGCCTTCTCGGCGTTTCCGGCGTTTCCAGCGACCTGCGTGACGTTCACGCCGCTATCGCTGAAGGCAACAAGGACGCAAAGCTTGCTTTCGATATCCTTGTTTACGAAATCAAGAAGTTCGTTGGCGCATACGCCGCCGCAATGAACGGTGTTGACGCTGTTGTGTTCACCGCAGGTATTGGCGAAAACGATCAGGACGTACGTTTCCACTCCCTTAAGGATATGGAATACCTGGGCATCAAGGTTGACGCAGAGAAGAACAACAATGTTCGCTCTCTCCCTGCACCCTGCGATATCTCCGTAGAGGGCAGCGCAGTACGTGTATTCGTTATCCCCACTAATGAAGAGCTTGTTATTGCAAGAGACACCAAGGAAGTTCTTGACTCTATTAAATAATACTATATAACGCAGAATAAAGCAAGAAAAAACGCTCCGAAACGGAGCGTTTTTTGCTTGCAGATAAGAGAGAAGAAAAAAGGAAATTTTAGCAAGCCGAAAAAACAGTTATATTTGATTAAGTCTTGCAATTTGTCCGTAGGGCAAACAGTTCTACTCCCGCCGAAACGTTACGATAAGATAAAACCTAAAATCTGCGCATAAACGTAACAAATTGCACCGGTAGGGGGCGGCGCCCACGACGCCCCGAAAGGCAACACAAAGAGAAAAGGCGGCGGTTTGTGCAGCGGGTCGTCGAAGGCGCCGACCCCTACGGCGCGGAGCTTTTCGTTGCGCTACGGTTTTGCGGAGAAGTGTTGCAAAAGCTTTGTCTTTATGTTAACATAGGCTCAACAAACCCTTTTAACCGAAAGGAACGCCTTATGTTAAAAATAGACAGCCACAACCACACCACCCACTCCCACGATGCGGTCTGCAGTCCTGAAGCTCTGGCAAAGGGCGCTTTGAAATTCGGGCTGGACGGCATTGTTATCTCCGACCACGCAGATATACAGGATTACACCGATATAAGCAGTGTGTCCCATATTTTGGCTTCCGTGGCGGACGCAAGACGTCTTAACGGAAAGCTTAAGGTGCTTGCAGGTGTAGAGCTGGGGGAAGCCGTGTGGGCACCCGATAAAGCGGCGGAGATTGTGGCGGAGATAAACCCCGACGTGGTGCTAAGCTCCGTACACGCCGTGCGCTACGGGCAGTATACCGAGTGTTTCAGCCGACTTAACTTTACTGACTGGTCGGCGGAGATGCTTGACGAATATATGACGCAGTATTTTGCGGATATGCAGGAGATGGTGGAGAGGGTGGATATGGATATCCTCACCCATCTCAGCAACCCTGTGAAATACATAAACGGCAGGTACGGCAAGGGCATAAGTCTTGCACCTTACAGCGCCGCCGTAGACAAAATATTAAAGACGGTTATAGAAAAGGAGATAAGCCTTGAGCTTAACCTTGCCCTTGTCGGCACGTCCTACAGCGTTACAATGCCCGAGGCGGATATAATGGCACGCTACAGACAGCTTGGCGGTAAGCTTGTAACCATCGGCTCGGACGCCCACGTAGAGACCCGTGTGGGCGTAAACTTCGACTACGGCATAAAGATTTTGCGCTCTGTGGGCTTTGACAGCTACAACTATTACGAAGGCAGGGAAAGACAAACGGTAAAGTTTGATTAGCTTGCAGATAAAAGATAAAACAAAACGGCAGGAGATGTGTCATAACAAATCCTGCCGTTTCTTCTTTGTGTAAGGTGGCGGCGGGAGTGTCCGCCGCCCTGCATAAACCGTTACGCTTTAAGCGCGGTTTATAGGCTTGCGGGAACGCCCGCAGGGGCTTCGATGCAGAACGCTATACAGGTGTCGTCCGCGATTAAATAAACGTAATCACCGTCAAAGCTGTAGTTTATGGGGTCGCCGTATTCATCGTAAATTAAACCGTTGTTGTAAACAAACGTATACAAACCGTCAAGGTATACCTGACCCGTGCCGTCGGCATTGAAGGTAATATAAAGATTATCCATGCCCAAGGATTCAAGAAGCTCCAAATCGTAAACCTCTTCTTCAATAATCATGTGATGAATATAATAGGTTTCGGGGATAACGTCAATTTCGGTGCTGCTGTCTTCCTCGGCACAGTAAACAAATATACCGTCGCCGTAATCCAAAAAGAGGTAGGTGCCGTCAAAGCTGTAGAAAATCAGTTCGCCTACTTCGTCTGTGATAATGCCGTCCTCGTATGTAAAAGTGTACAGATCATCAAGATATGCTTCGCCTGTGCCGTCGGCGTCGAAAGTGATATAAAGGTCGCCGTAGCCCAAAGACGAAATATACTCTTTGTCAATGATTGCGTCCTCGGTAATTAAGGAGTGTACATAGTAGGTGCCAAGGGGAACGGGGCTTTCAACGCTGTAGTCTTCCAAGATGTAAACAAAAACGAATTCATCAATATACAGAGAAACGCTTATGCCGTCGTAGTCGTAGGATATAACGTCCCCGCTTTCGTCGATAAGACTGCTGTTTGTGTAGGTGAAGGGATACTGTTCGTCGTTAATGACAGTAAAGCCCGTGCCGTCTGCCGCAAACTCTAAAATGTGGCCGTCGTAATAGCCCTCAAACCTGGGATCGTGGGGGTCGTAGATATCATCGTCGGCTACAACATAGCTAAGGATGAACAGTCCTTCTATAGCAACATCCTCAGTGCTGCTGCCGTCACTGCGTGTAAGCGCTACAGATTCGCCTTCCTGCGTGATGGTAAGCGTGTCGCCCTCTACTTCGTAGTCGGCGTTTGAAAGAAACTCTTCGGTTTCATCCAAGAAAGAGGCGGAAGCGTTAAGCTTGCCGTTTACAACGGACCAGGTCATGTCCATTACGATACCCAAGGTTTCCACTTCGCCCGTGCCGTCGGCGTTAAAGGTGAATATCATGGTGATGCCTTCTTCTGTTGCCTCCCAAGACCCGCAAACCTCTGTAGGGTACTCTCTCTCACTCTGGTCTACGTCGGGAACGTCAAACACGCCTTGGGCAGGGAAGCCGCTGATAAGCTCTGCATCGTATTTAAGCACCTGCGCTGCGTCCAAGCTGTTGATGATGCCGTCGCCGCTGACATCTGCTGCCGCAAGGGCATCGGCACCGAGAGAGATAAGGGATGCGTCGTACTTAAGAATCTGCGCCGCATCAAGGCTGTTGATGATGTTGTCCCCGCTGACATCGCCGTAATTGATTTCTGCAGCACTGTTGCCGTATACCTCAATTTCGTCAAGCTGAAGCACGTATGCGGGGGAGGAAGTGATAATTCTTACGTATCTGCCGGTGGCAGGTGCGGCAAGGGTAAAAATGAAGTCGCAGTTTTCGGTGTTGAATTCGGTGGAGTCATGATTTGCGATAACGGGCGCATCCGGCAATTCCACCTTGGTGTAGCTTGCATCAAGCCGTGTCTCCCAAAATCCAAATTCATCAGAGGTATAGATCAAGGTGGTCTCGGCGTTGAGGCCACGGGAGTTTCCGTTTGAATAACCGTCACGACAGCCGCGGATTATTACGGAAGAAATATCGGTTCTTGTTCTTCCAAGGTCAATTATAAACTCATATATTGCGTTGGTGCCCGTTAAGGCGACGGTAACGCCTTCAAGGGTTCCGCTTGTGCTCAGCTCTGTTCCCTTGACGGTTCTGCCGTCGGTAAGTCTGGTAAGCTCTGTATCGCCCCAAAACTCATAAGTGTTGCCGCCGCTGTAATCCGGAAGGAAGCAAGCATCAGCATCATCGGGGAAGGCGAGGGGCAAAAGATTCTTTGAAATGGTGTATTCTGCACCGATGGCGTAGTTGATGCTTCCGCTTTGCGTGGATGCCGCAGCTGCACCGGGGTTGTTGCTGTTTGCCGCAGCGGCAGTAAGGCAAAGTGCGCCAAGGCACAAAGTTAAGGTAAGTAAAAGCGCTATAGACCTTTTCATAATATAAATCTCCTTCTTTTTAAGTATTACGACTTGTTATACCGCAAGAACAGTATATCCGATTCTTTGGGAAAAGTCAAGCACGGAAGGTTTTTACAGCAGGGACAACCCCGAAAACGAAAATGCAAATTTACGTAATATGTATGTTTTTTGCGTTGACAAGGGGAAAGCTTTGTGTTATACTTACTAAAAGGCTATTTATAATTGCAATAAAAGGAGAGAGATATATGCCGCATACTATAGACGACAAGCTTTTAACAAAGCGTTTGTTCCAGGATATTCAAAGACACAACCCCAGACATTTCAGAACGCCTCACAATGTAGAAGAGGGTGAAAACGCCGTTAAAAGGCTTATCCCCAAATTCTCTAAGTTTGACGCTTTGGGTGTTGCCCTTAACTCCATAAGCAAGGACGAATATTTGCATAACGTATCTATTTGCGGTGTGGACAGCCTTATTATCGCATACAAGGCCATGGCACATTTTGCGGAAAAAGCACATGTAAGAGATACCATATTTGTTGCCCTTGACCCTATTATAGACCAGCTTAAGCTCCGTCTCGGTGCTAAGTATGAGGAAGAACTGCTTGCCGAACAGGCAGAGCAGGATGCTGCGCTTGAAACTGTTAAGAAGAGCCTTTACAACCGCGGTAACATCTATTACCTTAAGGCAGATGTTGTTGCAGGCGACTATCCTTTCCTTGACAAGGCAGGCTTGCCTTGGATATTCACTGAAGAACAGTATGCAAAGGACGCTATGGCTAAGGCGGACTGCTTTAAGTGCTCTGTTGCTTCCTTCCCCTCTTCCGCGTTGCAGGATAAGATGAACGCTTTTGTTAATATGGGTATTAAGATGGCACGTCTTAACCCCCATACCAACGATATAAATATTTCCTTCAACTGCCGTGACTTTGCAAGTGTAGAGATACCTAACTACGCCGCACCCGTTGCACGCTCTGTTCTTGCCTGTCTTTGCCTTAGCGAGGGCAGAAGCAGTGACCACCTTATAAACTACGGCGGCGAGGTTATGAGCAACCTCAGAAGAGCTGTTTCCACCAATATGATACTTCTTCCCTTTGTTCCCAAGGCAAAGGGCGACTTCCCTAAGAACGCACTTTACTACACCTCCGAAGCTAAGGTTGTTCCCGGCGTTTCCGCTGCATCCCTCGGCGTTCTCGGCGGTGAAAACCTTGTTGTTGCTAAGGAAGCTTTGCCCTACGGCAGTTACGACTTCCTTGTTACCGAACAGCGCAAGTATTGCTACATATCCGCATTTACCGATGTTAACGCAATCTATGCGGAATACGGCAACGATGTATGCATCGGTCTGTTCTCCTTTGACGATGTTTACGAGTTTGTTACTCTTGATAAAAAGGTTAAGGGCGCAGACGGCGTGGCGTTCTTCTGCGGTGCAGCAAGATTGCTCCTCAGCGCAGGCGAGTCCAGCCAGATGGCAAAGACCGTTACGGAAGACCCTTATCAGGATTACAGAGACATGCAGTTGCAGAACAAGCAACAGCAAATCGGTTGGAAGGACGCCTTCCCTCCTCAGAAGTTTGTGGAGGCCGCATCCTTTACCGACGGTATAGTAAGCTTCTTTACCAAGTTCTTCAGCCTTAAGGGTCGTTCCACTAAGGCAGAGGCGTGGGCAGGCTACACTATGTTCTATCTGCTTGCCGCCGCACTTGTGTTCATCGGCATAATGATAGGCGGTACCGCCGCAATGTTTATCTCCGGCGTCGGCTGCGGTCTTCTTGCAGTGGGTATGTATACCTGCCTTATCCGCAGAGGTCACGATATGGGCCGTGTGGAAAAATCCGTGTACGTACTTGCGTTCCTCTCCCTTCTCGTGTTTGTCGGCTTCTTCCTCTTCTTCGGCAACAGCGAAGACGATAACGAGTTCGGCATTAGAAAAGACGTTGACCACTGGGAAAAGAAATAAGTTTTAAAGGAAATCTGCCCGCATTGCGGGCGGATTTTTGACAGATTGACGATACAATTTGTTGGAGCGAGTATTATGAAAAAAGTTTTATATTTATTAATGGCACTCTTCTGCGTTATGGCAAGCTTTGCCGCTTGCGGTAATGACGAACAGGCAGAGCCCGACAGCTCCGCATTACCGAATGCTTCCGAAAGCAGCGAGGTGTCTGTAGAAGAGAGCGGCTCTGAAGCAGAAAGTTATTCCGAAGCAGAAAGTGCTTCCGAAGAGGAGAGCACCTCCGAAGAAGAAAGCGCTTTCGACATCCTTGTTTTGGTAGGCGAGTGGGCAGACGGTTGCGGTGATAACTTTATTTTCGCCGAGGACGGTACAGGCAAGGTAGTCTACGAAGGAATGGGCGAATTAAATATTGTCTGGTCTGCAACCGCCGACACAATAAGCATAAGTATGGATTTTGACGGTCAATGGGCAGATTACTGCAAGGACACACCTTACACTGTAAACGACGATGAGCTTAGCTTTACCGTACACGGCGCTGAATTGATATTCAAGAGAAAATAGAAAAAAGGTCGGTGAAAACCGACCTTTTGTATACTTAAGCTTTATGCCCTGTAAGCTTTTTTATCCGCTTATGGGCGGAGGGCTTTCTCCTGACGCCGAGGATCGCTCCTGCCGCTGTGCCGACAACAACTGCGGCAAGCAATAAATAGGGCGCGGTTTCGCTGCCTTTCCCCCATAAGGAGGCGGCGGTCAAAACCAGCATATAAACGCCGCCTGCACCAAAGCCCGCGCCTATGCCGCCCTTTTTGCTTGCGCCAAGAGCTGCGCAGAAAGCTCCAAGCCCCGTGCAGGACAGGGCGACGGGTATTATCATCTTTAACGGATCTTGCGTTTTTATGGCCATTGCGCTGCCCGCAAAGCTTAGTAACAGCGTGGCCGCAAGTCCCCACAGTCCCCAAATTATTATGCTTTTTAAAGATTTACCAGCGCTTTTCTTTGTCATAGTACACACCTCGTTAAAGGATATGTACCGTTTTGGCGTTTTATGCAAAAATTTCTTCGATTAGCTTATCTCCAATGTCATCCACCAAAGAAAAATCCATCGCAGGGATGTATATAGCCTCAAGTGCGGCGTGGGCGGCCCGACTTTCCGCCATGGCAAGCGTCGCCTCTTCCTTAAGGCTGTCCTCCAGCTTGCACAAAAATTTATGCTTGCTTTTAATTTTAGCAAGCTTTTCTTTGTCAACAAACCTTCCCAGGTTAATCGGCTTTCCTTTGAAATCGGTATCGGCGGAGAACAGGACCCCCGTATCTTCAAAAAGCACCGCCCCAAGTCTGTAAGGCGACAAAGCAGACGGGGATACTGTTACCTTAAGTCCCTTGGCGTAGGCAACGGCAAGCAGCTGCTCTAAAAACAGGTGAGCTATGCCAAGGCTGTCCTTAAGAGGAATAAGCCGTGTTTCTCCGTAATCGGGAGCGCACACAAAGCCTTTGCTGCAAAAAACACAGCGCTGGCGAACGGTGGCGGCAAACTCTGCCCCTTTTGCGGCGTATTGCTTTACCGTGCGCCCTGCGGCGGCGTACATCTTATCCCACAGTATAAGCCCTTCAAGCAGCTTTTGCCGTTCCTCTTCCAAACAGCCAAAGGCCGCCAACAGGCTGTACGCCCTGCCTATAGCCGCCTGCTTTTTATCCGTAAGCGATTTTATCTCCTCCCGTCGGGATTGCAGACGGGCGCTGTCCCAAAACTCTCCAAGGTTAATAAGTCGGTCCGCCGCACCGGGCATTCGGGGGCTTATCTCGTGGGGGGCAGTGCCGTCCGCCAGGGCAACTTTTCTCTTGGGCAGTATCAAACCGTCAAGGCTTTCCGGGTCAGAGGCGCAGTATATCCTCTCCACCGCCTCGCCCCGTTTTTCTGCCTCTGCCGCCATTCGCTTCATCAGCCCCGATTTTCCGCAGCCGCAGCCGCCCTTAAGTATATATACCCGTTTGCACGGGGCAAGCGCCCCCTCAAAATAGCTTACAAAGCCGCTCTCTCCGTTAGCCCCTGCAAAGTATCCTGTGGATTTTGCCATATATTCGCCTGCCAAAAGCAGGCTTTTTCCCCCTTTCGCTGATAAAAAATACGCTTTTTGTTATTGACAGTCGCAAAGCGTTAGAGTATAATGTAATATTAGATTATGCAGTATTATGTACTTTTGACAGGAGTATTGTTTATGAGATTGCTTGTTTTAGCGGCAGGTCAGGGCAAACGTTTAAACAGCGAGGCGGCAATGCTGCCTAAGGTTATGCGCACCGCTTTGGGTAAGCCCCTTATGCAGTACGTGCTGGACGCGGCGGATTTTGTCCCGGCAGAGGACGTGTATGCCGTAGTCGGCTTTCTTAAGGAGACGGTTATGGAAGCGTTTCCCAAAATAAACTTTGTAGAGCAGACCGAGCGTAAGGGCACGGGCCACGCTGTTCTTTGTGCGGCAGAGGCGTTTAAGGGCTACAAGGGCGAGGTTATGGTCATCAACGGCGATATGCCCCTCTTTAAGCGCAGTACTCTTTTGGATATGTGGCAGACCCACAAGACAAGCGGCGCAGTATGCACCCTGGGCACCTTTGTTGCGGAAGGGGAGATACCGCCTTTCGGCAGGATAATAAGGGATGCGGACGGGTTTGTCAGCGATATTGTAGAGCAAAAGGACGCCACCGAGGAGCAACGTGCTATCCGAGAGCTTAACGTGGGCGTTTACATCTTCGACAGCGAAAGTCTTTTTGACGCATTGCCCAAGCTTAGCCCCAGCATTGTCAGCGGTGAGTATTATCTTACCGACGTGCCCCGTCAGCTGGCAAAAGAGGGCAAAAAGACAGCCGCCTACGTGCTAAGCGACCCCGATGAGACCCTTGGCGTTAACACCGAGGAGGACCTTGCGGCGGTAGAGGCTTTATTAAACAGTAAAATATAAAAGAAATGCAGGTATAAAATTTTGGTTCGTAACGATTTAAGAAATGTTGCAATTATTGCTCACGTTGACCACGGTAAGACCACCCTGGTTGACGGTATGCTGAAGTTCAGCGGCACTTTCAGAGAAAATCAGGACGTAGAGGAGAGGGTTATGGACTCCAACGCACTGGAGCGTGAGCGCGGCATAACCATCCTTGCAAAAAACACTTCTGCCTTCTACAAGGGCGTAAAAATCAATATAGTAGACACCCCCGGTCACGCTGACTTCGGCGGCGAGGTGGAGCGTATACTTAAAATGGTTAACGGCGTACTTCTTTTGGTAGACGCCGCAGAGGGTCCTATGCCTCAGACCCGTTTTGTGCTTCAGAAGGCAATAGAGCTTGGCCACCCCATTATAGTTGTGGTTAACAAGATAGACCGCCCCGACGCCCGTGTTTATGAGATAGGCGACGAGGTGTTGGAGCTGCTTCTTGACCTGGACGCCAACGACGACCAGCTGGAAAGCCCAGTGCTTTTCTGCTCTGCCCGTAACCTTACCGCAAGCCTTTCTCCCGACCATCAGGGCGAGGACCTTTCTCCTCTCTTTGATACTATCCTTTCCCATATCCCCGCACCCGAGGGTGACGAGACGGGTGAGACCCAGATGCTTGTTTCTGCGGTAGACTATAACGACTACGTGGGCAAGATGGCTATAGGGCGCATAGAACGCGGTTCTATCAAGCTGAAGCAAGAGGTTTTGGTTTGTGATTATCACGACGACATGACCCCTTACAAGGGCAAAATAAGCGCCATGTATCAGATAGACGGCCTTGGCAGGAAAGCTGTTGAGGATGCCTCTGTAGGGGATATAGTTTGCGTTTCCGGTCTTGAGGATATAAATATAGGCAACACCCTTTGCTCTACCGAAGGCGCAGATCCCTTGCCCTTTGTAAAGATAGGCGACCCCACCATAGAAATGACCTTCTCCGTTAACACAGGCCCCTTTGCAGGCAGGGAGGGTAAGTACGTTACCACCCGTCACATCAGGGATTATCTGTTTAAAGAAGCTATGAAGGATATGTCCCTCCGTGTAAGCGAGACGGACAGCGCCGACAGCTACAACGTGGCAGGCAGAGGTGAGATGCACCTTTCCATACTTATGGAGAATATGCGCCGTGCGGGCTATGAGTTTATGGTAAGCACTCCCCGTATTATCTATAAGGAGATAGACGGCGTGCTTTCCGAGCCTGTTGACCGCGCCTTTATGGACGTGCCTCAGGATTATGTCAGCGCAGTCATGGAAAAGATGGGCTACCGCAAGGGCGAGCTTGTTGAAATGACCCCCAAGGGCAGCAGAATGCACTTGGAGTTCCTTATACCCACCCGTGGCCTTTTCGGCTACAAGACCGAGTTTTTGACCGATACCCGCGGCGAAGGCGTGCTTAACACCGTGTTCGAAAGCTACGAACCTCAAAAGGGCGAGATACAGAAGCGCTTTACCGGCTCTCTTATCGCTTACGAGGACGGCGAAGCTACCTCCTACGGCTTGTTTAACGCTCAGGACAGAGGTCAGATGTTCATCGACCCCGCCACCAAGGTGTATATGGGTATGATAGTCGGTATGTCCCCCAAGGGCGAGGATATAGTGGTTAACGTGGGCAAGAAGAAGCACCTTACCGCTATCAGAAGCGCAGGCGCAGACGAAGCACTCCGCCTTGTTACCCCCAAGAAGATGAGCCTTGAGGAAGCTATTGAGTTCATCGCCGACGATGAGCTTATAGAGATCACCCCCAAGTCCATCCGTCTCAGAAAGCGCACCCTTGACAACTCCCTCAGAATGAAGGAAAAAGCAAAGCTTAAGTAGGTCTTTTGACCGATTTGAGCTTGGAACAGTGTTTAAAAAATCCGCAGATTGATTTATCTTTCTGCGGATTTTTGGTGTATGAATATGGAAAACAACGCAATATTAACATATGTAATGAAGCTGTTTGGCTGAATATTACAGAGGTTACGAAATTCATTGACATATTAGAAAAACAGTATTGTTTTTATTCTTGATTCTT
>JAZSIW010000082.1:0-18229 GCA_045534025.1 Eubacteriales bacterium
GACAGGTGTTTTGCTTTCGGTCTGTTCTGTCTTGCTTTCGGTCTGTTCTGTCTCGCTTTCGGTCTGTTCTGTCTTGCTTTCGGTCTGTTCTGTCTTGCTTTCGGTCTTGTCCTCGGTGTTCTTGCCGTCACAAGCGGTCAAAGCAGAGGCAGCAAGCAGGCCTGCTAACACCAACGTCAATATCTTCTTCATCTTGTCTATCTCCTTATAAAAAGCTTGATTCCATTATACCACGTTATTCTTTCCATTTCAAGGGACAAAACCGCAACTTTTATTCTACAGGTTTATCGGCAAAAATGCACAAAAACGCATTGACAAATGTGGTATTAATGTGGTAGTATTAAACTACAATACTGTATGTTCCCAAGGAGGTCTTTATGAAAAAACTTAAAAAGCTTTTGCTTACGGTCATTGCAGCAAGCCTTTGCATAACCTGCTTTGCACCCATTGGCGGTCTTGTAGGTAACAAAGCATCTGCGGCAGGCTTTTCTCCGGCTTTGGATATGATTGTTACTAACCCTGCAGAGGATGCTTCCACCGCTATGAACGTGGGCTTCCATGCATTGCTTGGTTACACGAACTGCTACGTTCAGTATACACTTAAGAGTGATACAGAGTGGGCAAATGCCAAAAACCAGTCCGGTACCTACGTTGAATACGGCGCCGATGAGGAAACAAATCCCTTCTATAACGGCTACAGCAAGGACTATAGCGGCGAGAACTATTATCAAACCAACACCTTCCTTGATTATAGCGTGACCCTTAAGGATCTTAGCCCTGCTACCGAGTACAAGTACCGTGTGTGCGACGGCGCAAGGTTCAGCGATACCTATTATTTCAAGACCGCAGGTTCCGATGAGTGGAGCTTTGTTGTGACAGGCGACTTCCATGTGTACTACACCTCCGGTCGTGCGGATAACGCCACAAAGGCTGTAAATGCGGCAATATCCTTGGCTGATCAGCAAAACCTGCCCCCTGTGGAGCATATCGTTTCCATCGGCGACATTGTTGCATGGGGCATATCCTATAACCAGTGGCAGTTGCTTGTTAGACAGCCTTACTTTAAGAAGTATTCCTTTGCCAACGCCATAGGCAACCACGACGATATGGACAGATTCGGCGGCTCCAGCAGTGCTTACAACGCTATATGCTTTAATAACCCCACCAACGGCTACGGTGACGAGGTTGGCACTTGCTACTATTATTTGTATAACGACGTACTGTTTATCTACGTAAACTATCTTGATCCTTCTGCCGAGGCAGAGGCATGGGCAACCAAGGTTGTTAACTCCATGGCAGGCAAATATAAGTATTCCGTGCTTGTAAACCATCGCCCCGCAACCAGCAAATATAACGGCGGCACTTACAGCTATTTCTGGAACTATTGGGCAGATTTTTGCGATACCAATAAGATAGATATGGTTCTTGCGGGCGACCACCACGTTTATATGCGCTCTAACGCTATTAAGGATGGCAGTGTTGTTACAAACTACGGCGCATCCAATCCCGACGGCACGGTTTATATGGCGGCAGACTCTGCCGACGGTGACCGTGGTTCCGGTACCGATGTTACAAGCAATTGGTCAAACCTTGTGGCATCCCACTACTACAGATATGAATATTCAGGCTCTTCCGCCGACATAACAGCTATGCTTGTAACGGTTAAGGAAGACAAAATTACCACCCAATTTGTTTATTACGAAACCAGCGCCACCGCTTCTCATCCCTCCTTCAGAGAAGGCTCTGTAAGCGGTCACACAGGCTTCTATTACGGCGACACCTCTTATGTTTATCCCTCCGACCACAGCGCAAGCGGCGGCGATGTACAGCCCGATATTGACGGTTTCCCTGCAGATGCGGTAAACCTTCTTTCTGCTGAGTATAGGGGCAGTTACAAGTACCCCACAAGCTTCTACCCCGGTGGCTCTTCTTATTACAACGTTGCTTACTACGGCGATAACGCAAACCAGGGCGGCAGTTACATAAGCGGTAAGCTTAACGACGGTACTCTTGCCGCAAACTCCAACCCCAGCGGTTCTAACAACGACTGGGCAGTATTCTTTACTTCCGGCGGCGTTCCCGATATAAGCTTTAAGCTTAATGATAAATCCACGGTTTACGGTATGGTGCTTAACTACCGTGGCTACACCGGCGGCGCTTACAGTGCGGCGGCAGTAACTGCAGTACGTGCAAGCGATGACGGCGAGACCTTTACCGATGTTACGGGTTACACCGTTACAAGCACCGTTGCAAGCGGTGACAACTATAATTTAAATATTGTATTTGACGAAGCTATTGACACCAAGTACCTGCAGGTAGTGCTTGCCAAGCCCGATAACGGCGCAACCCGCTATGCGGTAAGCGAAGTTAAGGTTATGGGCAAGGGCGACTGGACCGACAATGTGGGCGGTGACTATACAGTAGAATTTAAGGACTACGACGGTACCACCCTTGACACCCAAACTGTTGACAACGGCAAAGCGGCGGTTCCTCCTGCTGTTTCTCCCCGTGAAGGTTATTATTTCGTAGGTTGGGATAAGAACTACAACAGCATAAGCGAAGATACGGTTATTACCGCAATGTATTCCGACGGCGAGGATGAGGTTATCTTCCTTGACTACGACGGTACCGAACTTTCCCGTCAAACCGTGGCCTTTGGCTCTGCCGCTACTCCTCCCGCAGATCCCACAAGAGACCAGCACGTATTCCTCGGTTGGGATAAGCCCTATGACGCCATAGCAGGTGACACGGTTATTACCGCTACCTATATCCACGAGGATGACCTTAAGCAACAAGAGGAAGACAAAGAAATTATCCCCATTCCCTTGGGCGACAATATTTTACTTAACAGACCTTACACTACCGTATTTAACCAATACCTCGGTACTTCTACCTCTGACACCGGCGCACTTCTCACCAACGGCAAGTACCGTGGTGACGGCACCTCTCCTTGGGGTGTTATGTACGGCACAACCGTAGAGTTTGCAGGTTCTGCGGCGGTTAACTCCTTAAGTTTCGAGTTTGACACCGCTACCGACGTGGGCGTTGTTATCTTCAAAAACGTGCGCATAACGGGTAACCGCGGCTTTGCGGCAGACTCTGTTGAATATTCTACCGACGGCACCAATTTCACCAAGGCGGATATAAAATCTGCACAGGTAGCAGTACAGGGCGCAAACGAAAACGTTTATTACGATATACGCATAATCGTTAACGCCAAGAATGTAAAAGCGCTTAAAGTGGCTTGGACTAACAACGGTGAATACGTTTCTCAGTTCGACGAGGTAGAGGGATACTCCTCTTACTACGCAGAAGGAGAAGAACCGCCCGCTGACAGTTCTTCTGAGGATATAAGTTCCGAAGAGCCTTCCGAAGTAGAACCTTCCGAAGAGCCCTCTGAAGTAGAACCTTCCGAAGAGCCCTCTGAAGTAGAACCTTCCGAAGAGCCTTCCGAAGTTGAACCTTCCGAAGAGCCTTCCGAAGTTGAACCTTCCGAAGAACCCTCCGAAGTTGAACCTTCCGAAGAACCCTCCGAAGTTGAACCTTCCGAAGGGCCCTCTGAAGACGTAGCAGACGTAGTTTACGGCGACGTAAATGCAGACGGCGTTGTTAACAGTCTTGACGCTGCACAGTCCCTCAAGCACGACGCCCTTCTTATCACTCTTGAAGGCGACGCACTTGCCGCAGGTGACGTAAATGCAGACGGCGTTGTTAACAGCCTTGACGCTGCACAGATTCTTAAGTACGATGCTCTTCTTATCGACAGCTTTGCTGCGGACGCAATGGAATAATCACGTTGTAATCAAAAGGGGGGGCAAATTGTCCCTCCTGTGTGTTATACATATCTATTTCAGCAACAAATAATTAAGTAAAGGAGTAAAAGCAATGAAAAATTTAGTTCGGCACATCTCTCTTTTCTTGGTCTTCGTTTTTGTTTTATCTCTCGGTGTTTTCACCGTACCTAAGCAAACCGAAGCTTCTGCTGCGGAGGTTAAGACTTACATCGGTCAGATGACCATCTCTATCTCCGGCATTAATTGGACAGATTCTCTCTATACCCAGAATCAACTTATGTTCATTAAGCCCGGCTCTGCCCTTAACGGTGCATATTTTGACAGAATTTATGCGGTTTATGACAGCTCCAAGGGCGGCTACGTAGTAACCGAAAAAGCAGGTACCCACTGCACTTACAGTAAAACCGTTGCTTCCGGCGCTATCGGTCTTGCACTTAGCTATCAGCCTCTCGGCAACACCGGCGAAGCCTTCACCCGTGAAAACTGGAAGGTTTGGCAGCAGATAAGAGTCGGCGATATCCTCACATTCTCCGGCATTGACCTTACTACAGGTTCTTTCACCACCAGCGGCACTTGGGGTCAAAGCAACTTTACCTCGGGCGCAAAGGTAAGCGTTACCACCGTTCGTGACGATGCGGCGCCCAAGACCAAGTTCAGCGACAAAACCATAGTTGCTCTCGGCGACAGCGTTACCGCAGGCGGCAGATGGACGGAGGAAACCGAAATAGCCCTTAACACCAGAATAGTTAACGCAGGTACTCCCGGTGCAAGAACCGACGAAGGCCTTGGCTATTTCGCTACCCACGTTGCACCCTACAACCCCGACATCGTTTTCATTAAATACGCTATTAACGACACAGCTCAGTATACTATTGCGGAAAGTAACCTTACCAACTTTAAGAATAATCTTAGAGAGCTTTGTGATATGTGTCTTGAGATAGGCGCACTTCCCATACTTATCACCACCAATAAGATAAGACTCAGCGATTCCAGCAAATACTCTGTAGTTGGCGGTTTGTACGCCTTCTATCCTCGCTTTATTACAGCAATTAAAGAGGTTGCCGCAGAGTACGACACCTACTGTATAGACCTTTACAATCAGGTTTGGAGCTCTCTTACAGCAGACAGCACCACACTTATGGACTCTGTTCACCCCAGCGGCTCTTCCTACGAGAAGGAGATTGCCTACATAACCAAGTATCTTAAGGATAACGAGGATGGTATCATCGCTAAGGCAAACGCAGCATCCGGCGACGTTGTAGGTATGCCTTCCGCTACTACCAACTATGCGCTTGCTTCCAAGGGCGGTCAGTATATGTACGACGGCTCTTACCCCGGCGGCAGCGCTTACTATGGCACCGCTTATTACGGCGATAACGGCAATCAGGGCGGCGCATATTTCAGCGGCAAGCTTAACGACAACACCACCCCTGCAGACAGCATTGCTAACACCAACAACCCCAATTGGGCAGTATTCTTTGCCAACGCGGCTACCCCCACCGTAACCTATAAGCTTTCCTCCAAGGTTTATATCAATAACATAAGCATCCTCTGCCTTAACGGCACCGGCAGCGGCATAACCTATGTTGCGCCTGTGGTAAGTGCGGTTTACACAAGTAACGACGGCGTAAGCTTTACTCCTACTACCGCCTTCACCAACAAGCTCGGCACCGCAGGTGCTATCAGTGCAAGAGTTAAACTTAGCTTTACTCAAGCTATCAGCGCTCAATATGTAAGAATTGTGTTTGCTACACCTGCCGACCGTACCGCAATAGGCGAAATTCAAATTTGGGGCGACACCTCTCTGTTCGGCGTAGAAAACGACCCCTTCGAGCTGATTGACGGCTCCAAACACGCTCTCAGCGACAAGTATGCAACTGTTAAGGCTGTGGGTATGTCTTCCGATGCTATCAAGGCTCAGTTTAAGTGCGAAGTTACCGTACTTAACCTTAGCGGTAGCGAAATGACGGGTACCGGTTATATCGGCACAGGCTTTACTATCGTTCAGTACGATGGCGCGGGTCAGGTTCTTAACTCTGTTCTCGTGGTTATCCCCGGTGACCTTTCCGGCGACGGTGCAGTAAACACCACGGACTTGGCGGCAGTACGCAAGATTCTTACCATGGCAGCCCCCCGTGATCTGGATAAGCAGGCAGCTGACTTAACGGCTGACGGCGCAATCAACACCGCCGACCTTCTTACGCTTAGAAAGCACTGCGCAGGCAAAAACAAGCTTTATTAATTATACGTGCAATAAAAGCTCTCCGAGAGGGGAGCTTTTATTCATTGTCGGGGTCTCCGAGAAATCGACAGAAGTCTTAGGGTGATTGTCACGCCTCCCTTGCATAAACTGTAAGGGAGGTGTTTTTGTTTTGATAATACATACGGTAAAGACGGGCGAGAGCCTTGACAGCATAGGAACGCAATACGGCGTTTCTCCACGGCTTGTTGCTGAGCTTAACGGGGTGCCCGCAGGCGGCGCTTTAGCGGTGGGGCAGGGGCTTATAATCCGTTTCCCTGCACAGACCCACACCGTAAGGGTGGGGGATAGTTTGTATTCCATCGCCGCAGACTACGGGGTGACGGTTAACGCCATTTTCAGGGCTAACCCTGCCCTTTACGGCGGCGAAAATTTAAGAGTAGGTCAAAGTCTTGTCATCCGCTACGCCGACGAGCCGCCCCTTGACTTTTTTGCAGGGGGCTACGCCTACACCTTTACTCCTCAAGCGCTGCTTAACCAAACCATGCCTTTTATAAACGTGCTTATCCCTTTTACCTACGGCTTCCGTCCCGACGGCAGTCTTTACAGCCTTGATGACGACCGCCTTGTTAATACAGCAAAACGCTACGGCACGGCGGCGTGGATGCACCTTTCCACCTATACGGAGGGGGAGCGCTTCGATACTCAGCTTGCCACGGACCTGCTTGCTTCCACAGGAGTGCAACAGCTTTTGGAAACCGCCTTAAAGCAGACCATAGCAGAAAAGGGATACGACGGGCTGGACGTGGATTTTGAGTTTATAGGCAAAGCCAACGCCGCACCCTACGCCGCATTCCTCGGCAGGCTTACCCAAAGCCTTAACGCCGATGGCTACACGGTTGCCGCCGCCCTTGCCCCCAAAACAAGCGCTGACCAAGCAGGCGACCTGTATGAGGGACACGATTACGCCTTGGTTGCCGCCGCCGTTAACTACGTACTGCTTATGACCTACGAGTGGGGCTACACCTTCGGACCGCCCCTTGCTATATCCCCCTTGCCTTCCGTAAAGCGTGTTATAGAGTACGCCCTTACCGAGATGCCTGCGGATAAGATACTGTTGGGCATCTCCAACTACGGCTACGACTGGACCTTGCCCTACAATCCCGACGATCCCGTGGGCGCCCCCTCCCTTTCCACCGAAGAGGCGGTTGCCCTTGCCCTTTCCACAGGGGCGGAAATACAGTACGACGAGGAAGCTGAGGCGCCCCATTTTAACTACTACAGGGACGGAGTGCGGCACGAGGTGTGGTACGAGGACGTGCGAAGCATTAACGCCCGCCTTCAGCTTATTCCGCAGTACGGTCTGCGGGGCTGTCTGTATTGGAATCTGACCCGCCCCAATACAGGTAATCTAAGCCTTTTGGCAGCGCTTAACAAAGGTGTAAATCAAAGCTGAGGCTTTTAAAAAAAGTGTTGCAAAATCAAGAGATTTGGTGTATAATGACACTTGGAATAATTGTGTTCGGAGGTAGAAATATGACAAATCAAGCAGGTGAGATGTTCCTTGCAAAAAAACGTGCTCTGTTTGATAAGCTTTACGCAAAGCTTAATGATAAACAGCGGGAAGCTTTGTATACGGTTAAAGGTCCCTTGCTGGTGCTTGCAGGTGCAGGCAGCGGTAAGACCACGGTGCTTGTTAACCGCATTGCGCATATAATTTCCTTCGGCAACTTATATTATTCCGATAAAGTGCCTGAGGAGGCAGAGGTGCTTTTGCCTCAGATGGACAGACTGTTGCAAAGCGGTACCGAGGCGGAGATACGCCTGTTTTTGGGCGCTTTTGCCGAGGATAAGGCAGACCCCTACGAGGTGCTTTGCATAACCTTTACCAACAAGGCGGCAAGCGAGTTTAAGGCAAGGCTGGACGGACTTCTCGGCGAGGCGGCAAAGGATCTGTGGGCAGGTACCTTCCATTCTATATGCGTGCGTATACTGCGCCGCCATATAGAGCTGCTTGGATACAAAAGCGCATTTACCATCTATGACGTAGAGGATTGTAAGCGTGTCATTACCGACATAATGAAGCGTCTTAAGATAGACGAGGACGTGCTTACACCCAGAACCATACTTAACAATATAAGCCGTGCTAAGGAAAAGCTTGTGGAATGGCGTGAGTACGCTATGGAAGCAGACGGCGACGCAAGGCTTGAAAGTATCGCAAAGGTGTATAAGGAGTACACGGCGGCACTTAAAGAGGCTAACGCACTGGACTTTGACGATATAATCCTGCTTACCTTAAAGCTGTTCAAGGAAGAGCCGGAGGTGCTTGCCAAGTACCAAAACCGCTTTAAGTATATCCTGGCGGACGAGTATCAGGATACAAACCTTTCCCAAAGCGAGCTTATCAATTACATCGGCGCCAAGCACCGCAACGTTTGCGTAGTAGGCGATGACGACCAAAGCATTTACGCTTTCAGAGGCGCTTCCGTTGAAAACATCTTAGGCTTTGACAAGGTTTACACAAACTGTAAAACCGTAAGGCTGGAGCAGAATTATCGCTCCACTCAGACAATACTTTCCGCCGCCAACGCCATAATATCCAACAATACGGGCCGTATGGGCAAAAACCTGTGGACGGATAAGGGCGAGGGAGAGAGGATACTGCTTAAAAAGCAGTTTACCCAAAGCGGCGAGGCAGGCTACATTGTAAATTACATTAAAGAGCAGGTTGCCGCAGGCACTGCGGAATACAGCGACTTTGCCGTGCTTTACAGGCTTAACGCACAGGCAAACGCCCTTGAAATAATTTTCTCCAAAAGCCGTGTGCCCTACCGTATTTTCGGCGGAGTAAGGTTCTACGAGCGCAAGGAGATAAAAGACCTTGTGGCGTATCTGGCGGTTATTTCCAACCCCAGTGACGATACCCGTATAAAGCGCATCATCAACGTGCCCAAGCGGGGCATCGGCGCGACCACCACACAGGCGCTGTTTGATATAGCCGAAAAAGAGGACGGCATCTACAACGTGCTCAGCCGTATAGACAGCTATCCCGAGATAGGCAAGGGCGCACTTAGACTTAAGGCATTTTATGAGCTTATAGAGGACCTGCGCATTTATGCGGAAAACCACAAGCCTTCCGAGGTGATAAAGGAGATAATCAGCCGCACCGGCTACCGTGAGATGCTGGAGGCAGGTGAAGAGCCGGAAAAGGCAGAACTGCTTGACGAGCTTGTTTCTTCCGCTATGGCGTTTGAGGAGCAAAGCGAGACTCCCGATATTGACACCTTCCTTGGTGAGATAGCGCTTATAACAGACATAGATAATTACGATACGGACGCAAACGCCGTAACGCTTATGACGATACACAGCGCTAAGGGCTTGGAGTTTCCCACCGTATTCCTGCCCGGCTTTGAGGAAGGGGTATTCCCCGGTGATCAAAGCATCCGAAGCGAAAAGGACTTGGAGGAAGAGCGCAGGCTGGCGTACGTTGCAATAACCCGTGCGGAAAAACAGCTTATCATAACTCACACCAACACCCGTCTTTTGTACGGACAGACCAAGCAAAATGCCCTGTCCCGCTTCGCAACGGAGATACCCAAGAACTTGGTTACCATAGAGCAGCCCGTAAAGACGGTTTACAGCAACGTGTCGGAGGCGAAGCGCAGATACGTTTCTTCCCAAGAGTCCTTTGTTAAGAACACAAGGATGAACGTGCCCGAAAAGAAGGAGACTAAGCCCGCATTTGAAGCACTTTCCGCAGGTGACGGGGTAGAGCATATGGTCTTCGGCAAGGGCAGGATAAACTCTGTTAAGGATATGGGCGGCGACGCTTTGTACGAGATAGAGTTTGAGTCCGTGGGCACCAAAAAAATAATGGCTACATACGCAAAGCTTAAAAAGCTTTAATAAAGACAATTTAAGGAGAATACAATTATGGCAGACATCAGGCCTATAAAAGCATTAAGATATACAGACGTGGCAGGCACAATTTCCTCTAACGTGTGCCCCCCTTATGACATAATCAGCCCCGAGGAGAGGGACGAGCTTATCGCAGGAAGCCCCTACAACTTGGTGCGCCTTGAAAAGCCTGAGGGCGAAAACCGTTATAACGATGCGGCAAACCTTTTGGAAAGCTGGCTTTCCAAGGGCGTGCTGGGCAGAGATAAGGAAGAAGGCATCTACGTTTACGGTGAAGATTTTGAAGTGGACGGCGAAAGATACTCTCTTAAGGGTATAATCTGTTTGTGCAGACTTTATCCCTTCTCCGAAGGCATCGTTCTCCCTCACGAGAACACCTTGTCCGGTGCAAAGGCTGACCGCTTTGAGCTTATGAAGACCACCTACTGCAACTTCTCCTCTATCTACGGCTTGTATGTAGACGAAGAACGCATCATTGCAGACGAGGTAAGAAAGGCAGCATCCCAAGCACCCGAACAGTGCTTTACCGATAACGAAGGCGTTACCCACACCCTTTGGCGCATAACCGATAAGAACGTGCTTAAGCTTATCTGTGATACCATGGCGCCCAAGCAGGTGTTCATTGCCGACGGTCACCACAGATACGAAACCGCCGTTAAGTTCAGAGATTATCTTGAAGAACGCGGTGAATGTCCCGCAAACCGTGACTATGTGCTTATGACCCTTGTGGATATGGATAACGACGGTCTTGTTATTCTCCCCACCCACAGACTTATAAGAGATATGGAAATAGACAAGGAAAAGCTTCTTGCTTCCTTGGCAGAGGAATTTGAGATAGAAGAGTACCCCAACGTTAAGCTTGCACCCTCTATTCTCTCCCGCTATGCAGACCGCAAGGCATACGGTCTTTACACAGGCGGCGAAGGCTTTACACTCCTCGTATTCAAGGGTCAGCTTCCCGATGTGGATGACGGCGGTCTTTCCGCACTTGACGTTTCCGTGCTTCACGACCGTATACTTGAACAGCGCCTTGGCATTGATAAGGAAAACATGGCACGTCAGCTTAACCTGCGTTACACCCGCCTTGTATCCGAAGCGGTTGAAAGCGTAACAAGCGGCGAAAGCACAGCGGCGTTCATACTTAATCCCACCAAGATAGGCGAGATAAAGAGCGTTTCTCTCAGCGGTGGTAAGATGCCTCAAAAATCCACCTACTTCTATCCCAAGCTTAAGACAGGCTTGGTTATGAACACCATCAAGGAAGACAGATATTAATATTCGAAAGGAATATACGGGATATGCAAAAGCAACTTGAAAAGAAATACGATCCCAAGGCGGTAGAGGACAGGCTGTACGCTTTTTGGAGCGAGGGCGGCTTCTTTGCACCTAACCGCAAGGGTAGTGAAAGCTATACAATAGTTATACCTCCACCGAACATCACAGGTCAGCTTCACATGGGCCACGCACTGGATAACACCCTGCAGGATATTCTTATCCGCTATAAGCGTATGTGCGGCTTTGACACACTGTGGCTCCCCGGTACGGACCACGCTTCCATCGCTACCGAGGCAAAGATAGTAGAGGCTATGCGTAAGGAAGGCGTAAGCAAGGACGATATCGGCAGAGAAGGCTTTCTTGAACGTGCCTGGGATTGGAACGATAAATACGGCAACCGCATTATAGAACAGCTTAAAAAGATGGGCTCCTCCTGTGACTGGAGCAGACAGCGCTTCACCATGGACGAGGGTTGCTCCAAGGCGGTTAAAGAAGTGTTCGTTACCCTTTACAACAAGGGTCTTATATACAGAGGTCTGCGTATAATCAATTGGTGTCCCCATTGCCTTACCTCTATCTCCGATGCAGAGGTTGAGTATGAGGATCAGGCAGGCCATTTCTGGCACCTGCGTTACCCCTTCAAGGACGGCAGCGGCTATCTTGAGCTGGCAACCACCCGTCCCGAAACTATGCTTGGCGATACCGCAGTGGCTGTTAACCCCAACGACGAGCGTTATAAGGACATAATCGGCAAGACCCTTATTCTCCCCTTGGTTGGCAGAGAAATTCCCGTTGTTGCCGACGAGTATGTAGAGCCTGACTTTGGTACAGGTGTTGTTAAGATTACTCCTGCCCACGACCCCAACGACTTTGAGGTTGGCGCCCGTCACGGTCTTGAAATTATCAACGTTATGACCGACGACGCCCGCATAACCGAGGATTATCCCGCTTATGCAGGTATGGACCGTTTTGCCGCAAGAAAAGCCATTGTTAAGGATTTGGAAGAACAGGGCTTCCTTGTAAGGGTTGAGGACCACGCCCACAACGTTGGTACCTGCTACCGTTGCGGCACCACCATAGAACCCAGAGCGTCCCTCCAGTGGTTTGTTAAGATGAAGCCCCTTGCAGCTCCTGCTATCGAGTCTGTAAGAAGCGGCGAGATAAAGTTTGTACCCGAACGTTTTGACAAGCTTTATTTTAACTGGATGGAAAACATCAGGGACTGGTGTATCTCCCGTCAGCTTTGGTGGGGTCACCGTATTCCCGCCTTCTACTGCGACGACTGCGGCGAGCTTGTTGTAACCAAGGAGGACAGCGCTACCTGTCCTAAGTGCGGCAAGGCTATGCGTCAAGACCCCGACACCTTGGATACCTGGTTCAGCTCTGCTCTTTGGCCCTTCTCCACCTTGGGTTGGCCCGAAGATACCGAAGACTTAAAGCGCTTCTATCCCACCTCCACCTTGGTAACAGGTTACGACATTATAACCTTCTGGGTTTCCCGTATGATATTCTCAGGTCTTGAGTACACGGGCAAAGCGCCCTTCAGCACCGTGCTTATCCACGGTCTTGTAAGGGATGAGCTGGGCAGAAAGATGTCCAAGTCCCTTGGCAACGGTATAGACCCTCTTGAAATAATCGACACCTACGGCGCAGACGCACTCCGCTTTACCTTGGCAACGGGCAACAGCCCCGGGAACGATATGCGCTTCACCGATAAGAAGGTAGAAGCATCCCGTAACTTTGCCAACAAGCTGTGGAACGCCGCACGCTTCGTATTGATGAACCTTACGGAGGAGCATTCTCCCGATACTATCGTCGTAAACAGTCTTGCCCTTGAGGACAAGTGGATAATAAGCAAGTACAACCGCCTTGTTAAGGACGTTAGAGACAACCTTGACAACTTCGAGCTTGGTGTTGCCGTTGCAAAGCTTTACGACTTCCTTTGGGACGTATTCTGCGACTGGTATATCGAGCTTGTTAAGCCCCGCCTTAACGATAAGGAGTCTGCAAGCGGCAAGACCGCACAGCACACCTTGGTATACGTGCTTTCCGGTGCAATGAAGTTGCTTCATCCCTTTATGCCCTTCATTACCGAGGAAATTTGGCAGACCCTGCCCCACAGCGGTGAAAGCATAATGATATCCGACTTCCCCGTATACAAGGAAGAGCTTTCCTTTGAAGCGGAAGAGCAGGGTATGGGCGCACTTATCGAAGCTATTAAGGTGCTTCGTAACCGCAGGGCAGAGCTTAACGTTGTTCCCTCCCGCAAGGCAAAGGTTTTCATAAAGACCGATAAGGCAGAGCTTTTCTCTGCAGGCAAGGTGTTCTTCCAAAAGCTTGCTTCCGCCTCCGAGGTGGAGCTGGTTGGCGAGGATTTCGACGGCGAGGGTATGGTACAGGCCATCACCTTTGACGCAGTGCTTTACCTGCCTATGGAAGAGCTTGTGGATATGGCGGCAGAAAAAGAGCGCCTTACCAAGGAGCTTGACACCGTTAAGTCCGAAATAGCACGTGCCAAGGGCAAGCTGGAGAACGCTTCTTTCGTAGAGCGTGCACCTCAGAAGCTTGTTGATGCGGAAAAGGAAAAACTGCAAAAGTTTACCGAAAAAGCCGCAGAGATAGAAAAGGCACTTGCAAAAATGTAAGTACGGAGCATTATATATGAAATCATTTATTCCGCAAGGATATAAAAGTACCCTTGACCTTCACGATACACAGTACGCCATCGGCGCTCTCAAGCGCATATTCGAGGACCGCTTGGCAAGCGAGCTGGGACTTCAGCGTGTTTCCGCGCCCTTGTTTGTCAGCCCTGATACGGGCATCAACGACGACCTTAACGGTATAGAACGTGCCGTGTGCTTCGACGTGCCCTATACAGGTAAGGATGCGGTGGTTGTGCACTCCTTGGCAAAGTGGAAAAGACTTGCCCTTTGGCGTTACGGCTTCCGCCCCGGCGAAGGTCTGTATACGGATATGAACGCCATCCGCAGGGATGAGGAGTTGGACAACCTTCACTCCGTTTATGTGGACCAATGGGACTGGGAAAAGGTTATATTCAGGGAACAGCGTACGGTGGAGTATCTTAAGGATACCGTAAAAAAGATATGCTTTGCCATTTACGTTGCCCATAACGACCTTAAGGGTATGTTCCCCGAAATAGATACCCAAATCCCCATCGAGCCGTATTTTATCACATCTGAGGAGCTGGAGGCTCTTTATCCCGACCTTGACCGCAAGGCAAGGGAAAACGCTATTACTAAAGAGCACGGACTTGTGTTCCTTATGAAGATAGGTGCTCCCCTCAAGGACGGAAAGCCCCACGACGGCCGCGCGCCCGACTATGACGATTGGCAGCTTAACGGCGATATCCTCTATTGGTGCGAACTGCTGGGCTGCGCTTTGGAGATAAGCTCTATGGGTATCCGTGTGGACGAGGCGGCTATGGAGCGTCAGCTTACCGCCGCAAACGCAACGGATAGAAAGTCCCTTTATTTCCACAACCTGCTTTTAAGCGGAAAACTGCCCTATACCATCGGCGGCGGCATCGGACAGTCAAGACTTTGTATGTTGCTTTTGGGTAAAGCTCATGTAGGTGAAGTGCAAAGCTCTATTTGGGATAAAGAGACCATAGAGATGTGCGAAGCTGCAGGAGTGGAGCTACTATAAGTACCCCATTGTTCGCTTCGCTCGCAACGGGGACCCCGAGAAAATATAAGCACCATTTTTGTTCACTCGCGTCTTCGCGCCGATTAAAATCGGCACTCGCAAAAACTAAGGTGTATTTTCTGCGGCACATGCCTTTTCCCCATTGCTCACTGCGTTGGCAAGTGAATAAATAAGAGATAATAATTAAGGAAGGCTTTTCGGCAAACACCGAAAAGCCTTTTTATTGCTTTTTGACACTGAATAAAGGAGCTTTTTTTAAATCGAACGAAAACAAGCAAGGTGCATAAAAATGCACTTGAATATTAGTGCGCCTATACAAAAACGGTTTACCGAACTTTTTTTGTTGACACTTCAAAAAGCACGTGTTATAATAAGACTGTGATAAAGGTACAAGATTTATATCTGAAAAATCATAGTGAATTAAGGAGGCGTTTATTATGAAATCTATTATAAGAGCATTGGCTATAATTCTGATCTTACTCTCCCTTGCCGTATTGCCTGTCGTAGCAGTTGATATGAATTCCTCTGAAGAAATATCAACTGAAGATGAAAGCTGGAGAGAGAAACTTTCCTTTGAGCTTGAAGATATTATGGAAAGTATGTCTGAAGAAGACACTTGTAATGTCATTTGTATGCGTTATTCCCTTGAAAGTGAAGAAATAGAAGCAGAATTTAAGGTGCAGACGGGTTATGATTGGCAAATGCTACGTGCCGCAAATTCCGAAGAATATGAAATATGGGTGGCTTCTGTTCTTGCCGCTAAAGAGGAAGAACTTGGACTTGCGCCGGGCGGCCTTAATCAAAACGAAGGCGAAGGGTTGCAGGCTATCTTTGACGCGTCGGATTCCTACAGATTGCTTTACGAAGATATTGAAAGGGAAATGTATGCCGGATACGAGGAAGAGTTTTTGGAAAGGCATGGGATTGACCCCTCCCGCAAAAACCCATATTACGGAGCGCTTTGCAGTGATGTGTTTGTAAAAGCAACAAAGGCAGAGATAATTTCTATGGCTGAGGACGACAGCTGTATATCACTTCTCTACGATGACAGAGTGTTTGAGGACGAGGAGGACATAGATGATGACTTTGACTTTAGCCATGACGAAAGCGGAGACTACAGCGAAGACGAACTTATCAGCATAGAAAGCTTTGCCATAAACCTTAACGGCGACGTTAACGCAGACGGTGAGGTAAACAGCCTTGATGCGGCACTTGTGCTTAAGTACGATGCTGGGTTGATAGATGAGTTTGCCAACAAAGCACCCGAATATGTTTTAAGCGAAGAAGCGGAAGCACAGCTTTGCAGAGGGTATTACGATTATTACGATTCTCAGTATAGCTTAGGTATACCTTTTGAGGAATCCGGCGTGGAGATTTTAAGCTATTACGGAAACCACAGCGGTTGCGAAGTTGCATATTTCTCCGACTATATTCTTGAGGATACCTTGGCTTATGAGACTCATATAATTGCAGGTTATGTCTTTGAGTACACTACAGGCAGGCAGATACAGGTATACAAGGACGGAGAAGTGTATGACTTGACCGAGGCGTATGACAACGGACTTCTTACTGCAGAAGATATCTACAAAATAGCTATACACCGTGGCACCAGTCCTGTAAATACCAATGACCGCGATGATTCCGCTTGGGAATCCTTGGGGCTTTATTACAGTGTTAAAAATGTTTTCGGTGACGCAAACTTTGACAGAATGGTAGATAACCTTGATGCGGCGTGGATTTTGAAGTTTGACGCAGGGCTTATAGAATAATAATAGTAAAGCAAGAAAGGCTTTTCGGTTTCTTCCGAAAAGCCTTCCTCGCTTATTTACTGTTATTTTTTACAAGATGCATTTAAAAGCTGTGATACTTAATGTCATTTTAAGCCTGCGGGCTTAAAATAAAGTCGGGTCTATCCCGGATACATCAGCTTAAACTTAGTTTCCCTGCCAATGCAGTGAGTAATGGGGCGTTTCTATTTGCAACAGCCTCTGTCGTCTCTGCTGCCTTTGTCGCCTCTGTCGTATCTGTTATCGCCTGTGTCCGCATAAGGGAAGAATTCATCTATCGGGAAGCTCATTCTGCCGAATACATTGCAGGGGTCGGAAGAGCTTACGGCAGGGGTACTGTCCTTTTCGGGCAGGCAGAAGCGGGAGGCGGGAATAACAAGCTGTACGGGGCGCTCCATACGGATAACGGAGAAGATGCCCACGGAAACAAACAGCTCGTTAACGCCTGCGCCGTCCACCAAACAGCCGTCAAACTTGCACTTTATGCCGTCGGGCAGGCTGTCGATATTGCAGCAGCAATTACCAAAGTTGCGGCAACGCTCCATAAGCTTAACGTCAAGACAAATGGGGGGCGCAACCTCAACGGTAACAGTGGGCAACTCGGGCTCATTTTCGCACTTAAGCTTGGGGGGCAGCTTGCAAAATCCGTTGTTTTCGGGGCCGGAGGTGAACACGCTTACATTCTTCTCGCTGCCGAAAAGTATAACCTTCTTGTCGTAAACTGCAAGCCCTTTAACCTCGTAAGACTTACCGCAAACGCAAACCTCTACCGTAATACATAAATAGTACCTTATAAGTACCTGATAGAAGCCTTTGTTGAACGGCACGGGGTCGATGGTGATATCTGTGGTCATAACCTCTGCCCCCTTACAGCGCACGGCGGTGGCACGGTCAATAAGCTCTTGTGCACATTCGCACAGGTAAACTCTTATATCCTCCAAACAATCTTTGTCCTTGGCAGAATCAAAGATTTTATTTGCGGTGATACAGCAAACGTTGTCGGAGGCTTTGCCGCAACCATGCGGCTGGTAATTTAGTCTTTCACCCATTGGATATATCCTCCTTGAAATACTGAATAGGCGTTTGAAAACCGACGCCTTTCTGTACCATATTATGCACGTAGCTTTTTATTGTGAAAAATTAGTTTTGCCAAAATGCCCTAAAGCGCCCCGGAAAATTGATTACTTTTGCTACTTGACAAAGGAAAATGCGTTATATATAATATATGTTACCAAGTTAAAATTGCTCTTTATCTTTGTTTATAACAAAGAAAGAAATATTAAAAAAAGGAGACTCTTGTTATGCAATCCAAAAGATTGTTGGCTATGGTCCTTGTTCTTACAATGATCATATCCTCCGCATCCGCTTTGTTTGTGGCTTCTGCGGCTAAGGTTGAAGAGGTTAAAACCGGTCTCGACAGCACTGCTGACGGAACACAGACAATTAATGCCACTTTGAACGCTGATGCAAGCAGTACCACACAGGGTGCTCTTACCATCACCGCTCCCACAAAGGTTAATGTTGGTGATACCTTCACCGTAACCTTCGCATGGACAGACCTCGAAATCGTTACCGGTTGTATCGGCGTT
>JAZSIW010000052.1:0-4435 GCA_045534025.1 Eubacteriales bacterium
TATTCCAAATTCCAGCTGTTGAGGTACTTTTCCTGTTCGGGGGTGAGGGTGTCTATTTCCACGCCCCAGGCGGCAAGCTTCATACCTGCAACACGGCGGTCGGTCTCTACGGGCACGTCTACCGTGCCTGCCTTAAGGCTCTTGCCGTTTTCCGCAATATAGCGTGCGCTGAGCGCTTGTATGGCAAAGCTCATATCCATAATCTCAGCGGGATGGCCGTCACCTGCCGCAAGGTTTACAAGTCTGCCCTCGGCAATAACGTTAAGGGTATTGCCGTTTTCAAGAGTATAGCCGTTGATGTTGTTCCTGCGTTCTTTAACGGAAACCGCCATCTTCTCAAGACACGCCATATCAACCTCAACATTGAAGTGACCTGCGTTACACAGTATAGCGCCGTCCTTCATATTAAGGAAGTCCTTTTCGGAAATAACGCCGCTGCAGCCCGTAACGGTAACGAAGAAGTCGCCAACCTTTGCGGCATCTTCCATCTTCATAACCTTAAAGCCGTCCATAACCGCCTCGATAGCCTTGATGGGGTCTATCTCGGTAACGATAACGGAAGCGCCAAGACCTGCGGCACGCTTAGCAACGCCCTTGCCGCACCAGCCGTAGCCCGCAACAACCACGTTCTTGCCTGCAACTATAAGGTTGGTGGTACGGTTTATGCCGTCCCAAACGGACTGACCGGTGCCGTAGCGGTTATCAAACAAATACTTGCAGTTTGCGTTGTTAACAAGCACCATGGGGAACTTAAGTGCGCCGTCACGCTCCATAGACTTAAGGCGGATAATGCCTGTAGTGGTCTCCTCACAGCCGCCAAGCACGTCTGCGGCAAGTTCGGGATACTCGTTGTGGATAAGGCTTACAAGGTCGCCGCCGTCATCTATGATGATGTTGGGGCCAACCTCTATAACCTTGCTTATGTGGCGCTTGTACTCCTCCTCGGTGGCGGCGTGCCAGGCGTACACGTTAAGACCGCCCTTTACAAGCGCGGCCGCAACGTCGTCCTGTGTGGAAAGGGGGTTACTGCCCGTGATGTACATTTCTGCGCCGCCTGCGGCAAGCACACGGCAAAGATAAGCCGTCTTTGCCTCCAAATGAATGGAGAGAGCAACCTTAAGGCCTTTGAAGGGCTTGTCTGCCTCAAACTCTGCCTCTATAGCGCGAAGCAGGGGCATATTGCTCTTAACCCAGCCTATTTTCATTTCGCCCTGTTCCCACAGGTTTATATCTCTAATCTCACTCATCGGTGTTCTCCTGCTTTTCTGCGTCCTTTTTTGCAAACCAATCTGCAAACTGGGGCAGATATTTTCTGTGCGCCATAAGAAGCTCGTCAAGTACGGGGATAGCATACTTCTGGCTGGCAACCAAGGGGTTTATCATCATTGCAAGAAGCGCCTTGTTGTAGTCGCCGCTTACAGCCGCTTCAACGGAAGCAATTTCAAAGGACTTGATCTCCTGAATAAGACCGTTGGTAGCCTTGGGAAGCTTGCCTATCTTAACGGGGATGGGACCGTCCTTGGTTATGCGACAGCTAACCTCAACAACCTCGTCCTCGTCAAAGTTTTCTATAGCCTTGCCCTTGTTAAGGGTGTTAACGACCTGAATATCGCCCTTGTCGGTGTAGATAGAGCAGATAAGGTTACAAGCCGCATCGCTGTAAAGAGCGCCGCCACGCTTGGAAAGCAGTTCGGGCTTCTCGTTTAAATCGGGGTTCTTGTATATTTCGAACAGGTCGGTCTCTACCTGCTTAACCATTTCTGCACGGGTGCCGTTGTGCTCAAACTTTTCAATGGCTTCTTCAAGGTATTCCTTAGCCATATAGAAGTATCTGTGGTAGGGGCAGGGTATAACACCCAGCGCATCTACAAAGCCCTTGTTCCAGCTGATGCCTGTGATGTTGTTCATGCTCATGGTGCCCCATTTGTCGAGGACTTCCGCAGTTCTGTCTTCACCGTCAACGGAAACGCTTGTAGCAAATACCATGTGGTTAAGGCCGCCGAACAGAACTTCAACTTCTTCGGCAGGTCTGTCAACTATCTTTGCTATGCCGCTGTGCATATTGATGGGCACGTTGCAAAGACCTATTGCCTTCTTATGTACGCCGTAGCGGTTGATAGCTTCGGTAACCATGCCGGCGGGGTTGGTAAAGTTTATAAGCCATGCGTCGGGGCAAAGCTCTTTTATGTCCTTGCATATATCAAGTATTACGGGGATGGTGCGCAGACCCTTGAACAAACCGCCTGCACCGTTGGTCTCCTGACCTAAAATACCGTGGCTTAAGGGAATACGCTCGTCCTTAATTCTTGCGTCAAGCAGACCTACACGCATCTGGGTGGTAACGAAGTCCGCACCGGGAAGCGCTTCTCTGCGGTCAAGGGTGGTGTAAAGCTTAATGGGCAGACCTGCCTTTTCTATCTGCCTTCTTGCAAGGGCAGAAACTATCTCCAGCTTTTCCTTGCCTTCATCAATATCAACAAGCCAAAGCTCGTCTACGGGTAAACGGTCATATCTCTTTATAAAGCCCTCAACCAACTCGGGAGTATAAGAAGAACCGCCGCCTATTGTAACTATTTTTACGCCCATATCTATTAATCCTCCTAAATTATTATTTACCGTATTTTTCAAAGAATATTATAAGCGCACCCGCTTTGCCTGCATTATTGCCTAAAGAGCAGGGCAGAATTTCGGTGTACTCATCAAGTTTTTCAAAAAGACCGTAGGTGCGTGCCTTAAGGTCTGCCATAAAACGGTCAGAGCCGCTTATGCCGCCGCCAACCAAGAACACCTCGGGGTCAAGGGCTACGCACACGTTGCCTATGCAAAATGCGATGTCGCTTATCCACGCATCATATATCTCCTTAACGGTGCTGTTTGTGTCAAGCAGTTCCATAACCTGCTTGCCGTTAACGGTTCTGCCAAGTGCTTCACTGCAACGCTTGGAAAGCACGGATGTTGCCTTGGCGTAACGGGGAACGGTGTTACCTTCCTCGTCCTTTTCAAAGCCCACTATGGCAAAGCCGTATTCGCCTGCCTTAAAGCTTTTGCCGCGGAACAGCTTGCCGTCGGTTATAATAGCGCCGCCTATGCCCGTGCCGACGGTCATTGCGCATATAGTGCTTCTGCCCTTGCCTGCGCCGATAACGCTTTCCGCCAAAGCGGCACAGTTCGAGTCGTTTTCAATGGATATGCGGTAGCCGGTCTGTTTGGAAAGCTCTTCCTTAAGGTTATAACGGGTAAAACGCTCGCTGCAGCCGTAGTCGGTGTTTTCGCCTGTTTCGGGGTTGATAAAGCCTGCCATAGAGATGGCAACGCCGCCGTAGCCATCGCCGTAGCCTTTTATGACGGATACCAACTGTGCAAGAAACTTCTCCGGCTCAAACTCCGTAGGGGTTTCGCCCATCAGCTCCTCATTAAAGTTTTCGTCCATAACGGCGTGCTTTATAAAAGTACCGCCAATGTCCATAACTATGTACTTCATTTATCGTCCTCCTCTTTTTTTAACAGTTTTTCAAGCTCTGCAAGCCTGCCCTCCAAGCCCTTTATCATCTGACTTACAGGGTCGGGAATATGGATGTGGTCCAGCTCGCTCCTATTGTTCTTGTCACGGTTTACTGGCTTTGCGGGAATGCCCACCGCTGTTGTGCACTCGGGCACTTCGCACAGCACTACGGCGCCTGCGGCTATCTTTGCGTCGTCCCCAACCTTAAAGGGACCAAGCACCTTTGCGCCTGCGCCTACCATAACCCTGTCACCAAGGGTGGGGTGGCGCTTGCCCGTGTCCTTGCCCGTACCGCCCAAGGTAACGCCTTGGTAGATGGTGCAGTAGTCGCCGATCTCGGTGGTCTCGCCTATGACAACGCCCATGCCGTGGTCGATAAACAAGCACTTACCGATGGTAGCACCGGGGTGAATCTCTATGCCGGTAACCGTTTTTGCAATTTGGCTTATTGCCCTTGCGGCAAACAGGTGCTTTCTTTTGTAAAGAGCGTTGGCAAGTCTGTGTGCGGCAATAGCGTGTACGCCCGAGTATAAAAGAACAATCTCCGCCGTGCTTGTGGCGGCAGGGTCGTGCTTCTTTACGTTGTCAATATAATCGTCAAAGGCCGCCTTTTGCTCTTTAACAAATTCGGCGTATTTGGTAACTATATCCACGGTCTTTGCGGCAGCCTGTGCCGCTTTTCCGTTTAAAGCTATGTTTATGTTAAATCTCATACCTCAAGTCCTTCCTTGGTTGCGGCCGCCTTAAGTGCCCCTGCAAGCTGGTCTGCGCAGGAGGTAGGCTTAAAGCCGCAGGTGTTGCCCTCGGTCCGCTCTATAATATCCTTGTTGTTCCAGCCTTCAAGTTTTCTGCCTATCGCTTTAAGGTTGCCGTTACAGCCGCCGCGGAACGCTATGTTCCGCACTGTGCCGTCCTTCTCCATATCAAAAGATA
>JAZSIW010000059.1:0-13945 GCA_045534025.1 Eubacteriales bacterium
AACGACAGACTTATGGTGGAAACCGACTGTCCGTATCTTACCCCCGTACCCCACAGAGGTAAACGCAACCATAGCGGATATGTGGCGCATATAATCGAAAAAATTGCCGAACTGCGTGGTGAAAGCTATGAGTTTATCGAAACATTGACCCGTGAGAACGCAAAACGCTTTTTCGGTATAAAGGAGTAAGTGAAGTGACCATAAGCTACACCGTTAAAAACGGTATTTATATAAACTTAACAAATCGTTGTTCAAATGCCTGCACCTTTTGCATAAGACAAAACGGAGACGGTGTTTACGGAAGCGACAGCTTGTGGCTGGAGCGTGAGCCCACGGCGGAAGAGGTTATTGCCGACCTTGAAAAATATGACCTTAGCAAATATGACGAGATAGTGTTTTGCGGCTACGGTGAACCTACGGAGTGTATTGACACCCTTATAGCTGTTGCAAAAGCTGTTAAACTCAAGTCAGACATAAGTATACGCATAAACACCAACGGTCACGGCAATCTTATTAACGGTAAAGATATTACGCCTATGCTTGAGGGCGTGGTTGACATAATATCGGTGAGTCTGAACTGCGCTAATGCCGAGGATTATGCGGCGCTGTGCCTGCCCGAATTCGGCATAAAGGCTTATGAAGGTCTTATAGAGTTTGCGCGTCTTTGCGTACCCAAGGTAAAAAAAGTGGTGCTTTCCGTTGTGGAAACCACCTTGCCCGATGAAGATATTGAAAAATGTGACGCCCTTGCCAAAAGTATAGGTGCGGAATTGCGTGTAAGACCATTTGAGTAATGTATGTATAAAAGTCAAGCAGAGAGCGTTTTGCTCTCCGCTTAGACCGCTGACAAAGGCACAGACCACGAAAAAAGAAAAAATAATTACACACAAAGATGAAAATTCAGGGACGCATCCCTGAATTTTCTGCATTACATTGTATTTTTTTCGTTCAAAACGAACCTCGGCTCACAGTACCTATGTACAGTTCTCGGGGTCCCCGTTGCGAACGAAGTGAGCAATAGGGTGTTTTCTCGCCTCGGTTCATTTCGTCTGCACTCTTTCTCAGCACTCTGCTAAGCTGATGACAAGTTTGTCATCAGCTTGAGAGGAGAGCATAATGCTCTCCTCTTTCCGTTGTGTTTGTAAATTCTATTTATCTGTTAAGTATAAGCTTGGTAAGTTCCACAGGGTCAACAATGGTATTGCCCTTGTAAACACGCATGTTATCGGAAGCGATTTCGTCAATAAGAATAACCTCGCCGTTGTTGTAACCAAACTCAAACTTAATGTCCCAAAGGTCAAGACCTATGGTCTTAAGGTCGTCAGCAACAATTTTGGTTATCTTAAGCGTCTGTTCCTTCATGCTTGCAAACATCTCTTCGCTCATAACGCCAAGCGCTGCAAGACCTTCGGAGGTAACAAGGGGGTCTCCCTTTTCGTCGTTCTTAAAGGTACATTCAACATATCCGCCTTCAAGAGGGGTGCCGTCCTTCATATATTCACCGTATCTGCGGATAAAGCTGCCTGTAGCAACAAGTCTGCAAATAACTTCAAGACCGTGACCGAAAACGGTTGCGGGAAGCACTTCCATAGTAGCATCATCAACATTGGCGTTAACATAATGTGTTTTGATGCCTGCTTCCTTAAGCATTTCGAAGTAATATACGGAGGTCTGCAAGTTTGCCTTGCCGATACCGTCAATTGTCAAACCGACAGAGTTTTCACCGGGATCAAAAACGCCGTCTTTGCCTGTGCAGTCATCCTTAAACTTAAGCAGTACGTTGCCGTTCTCAAGCTTATAAACGTCCTTAGTTTTGCCTTTGTAAATCAGTTCCATGGGTTTTGTCACTCCTTTATAAATATCCGTGGCGTGCATTAAAAACACACCGCTTGTAGAGTATCACTTTAAAAGCGATTTGTCAATACAAAATTATCCGCTTTTTAGCGTATGCCGTATTTTTCTATAATATAGTCCATATCCTTATCGCCTCTGCCGGAAAGGTTGATAAGTACAGAGCCTCTGCCCATCTTTTTAGCAAGCTTTATACCGTATGCAACAGCGTGGGAGCTTTCAATTGCAGGGATTATGCCTTCAAGTCTGGAAAGCTTATAGAAGGCGTCAACGGTCTCTTCGTCGTCGACCACGTCATACTTAACTCTGCCCAAATCGTGAAGGAATGCGTGTTCGGGGCCGGAGGAGGGGTAGTCAAGACCGCTGGCCACGGAATACACAGGTGCAGGTTCGCCGTTCTCGTCCTTAAGCATTATGCTGTTAAAGCCGTGCATAATACCCTCGGTACCGTACATAAGACTTGCGGCGTGGTCGCCAAGGGCAGGACCTCTGCCAAGGGGTTCAACACCGTAGATGTCAACGGGGTCGTTAAGGAAGCCCGCAAACATACCCATAGCGTTAGAACCACCGCCCACGCATGCAACAACCGCATCGGGAAGCTCACCCGTCATATCTAAAAACTGCTCTCTTGCTTCAATGCCCACAACGCTTTGGAAATCACGCACCATAAGAGGGAAGGGGTGAGGGCCAAGAACAGAGCCTATGCAGTAAATAGCGTCCTCATATTCGTTACAGTATGCCGCAAATGCCGCATCAACTGCTTCTTTAAGGGTCTGCAAGCCTTCGGTAACTTCAACCACGTTAGCACCCAAAATTTTCATTCTGGCAACGTTGGGAGCTTGCTTCTTGATATCAACCGAACCCATGTAAATGTCGCATTCCAAGCCAAAATATGCCGCTGCAGTGGCAAGCGCAACACCGTGTTGGCCTGCACCGGTTTCAGCAATAACCTTCTTCTTGCCCATATATTTAGCAAGCAAAGCTTCACCCATGCAATGGTTAAGCTTGTGCGCACCCGTGTGGTTCAAATCTTCACGCTTGACATAAAGCTGAACGTTGCCCAGGGAGTTGGAAAGTCTTTCCAAATGGGAGATGGGGGTGGGTCTGCCCTGAAATTCCTTACGTATTCTGCGAAGCTCGCTTATAAACTTTGCGGATTTGCAGATGGTGTGGTAGGCTTCGGAAATATCCTTCATTGCGTTTTTAAGCTCCGGGGATACAAAAGCACCGCCGTATTTGCCGAAAAAACCGTCTTCAGAGGGGTAATGTTTAAAATATGTGCTGAAATCAATACCGTTCAAATTCATTATATATATCTCCGTTTCGTTATATATTCTTTAATAGTTCTAAGGTCTGCGGTATACACCATCGTTTTGCCAATATATACATTATTGAATGCTCCTTCTTTTGTAAAAAACGTCCTTGACAGAATAATGCCATTCTGTCAAGGACGAACGATACTTCCATCAAAAAGGAACACTATCCGCGGTGCCACCTTGAATTCATAGGAAAACCCTATGCACTTTGCAGGATACCCACATATCCTCGGCAACTGACGTATGCCCACACGTTGCAGAATACTCTAAAGCGAAAGCTTTATTTCCTTGCACCCTCAGCGGCCCATTTGACAAACTGTTTCTTGCCCGACTCTCAGCACCACGGACTCTCTGTAAAGGCATATCTGTCGTTATCCCCGCATCAACGGTTTAATTTAACTTTGTATGCATTATATCACCGTCAAAAGCTTTTGTCAATAAGCAATTTATATTTATTTGTCGGCCAGTTGTCTTTCCTGAATTTTAGCCTGTATTTGCTCCATCTTGCTGTCAAGCAAAGCTGCGGCTTCTGCACAAACTTTAAGCTCTTCTGCTATCTCAGGAGTAATAACGTAGTCCTTTTTGTAGCGGATTTTGTGTTCATGGCTTGCCCACCAATCCATGGAAATGGTACGGAATTGCACTTCTACTCTCATTGGTTTCTTTTCATCATGTAAGAAGATGGGGATCTCTACTATCAAGTGCAAACTTCTGTAGCCGTTTGGCTTTGGGCTTTTCATATAATCCTTTTTTGCAATAAGCGTAACGTCGTCTTGCTTTAAAAACGCTTCGGAAAGAGAATATATGTCAGCCGGAAAACCGCAAATTACACGTACGCCTGCCACATCGTTCAGGTTTTCCTCTACGCTTTTTACCGTTAGCGGAAGTTTACGCACCGTAAGCTTGTCAAAGATGCTTTCCACAGATTTAAGCCGTGTTTTAATTGTTTCAATCGGGTTGCGGTCGTATTCTAAAGAAAGCTCCTGACTAAGCACCATAAACTTTGTTTCAACTTCCATCATTGCGCATTTGTAAAAAGCCATAAGTTCCTTGAAGGGATAAGCTTGAGCATTCAAAAACTCTTTTATGTATTTACTGTTAGACAAAAAACTTTCATAGTTTGTTTCAAGCCTAAAATCTTTCATAAGCTAATGCCTCCTTTACGGAAGATTATCACATAGATATAAACTCATTTTCAACGAAAGAAAGCGGCGTATGCGCCGCTTTCAAAAAATATAATTAAATTGTAATTATTCCAAGAATATCTAAAACAGAAGAAACAAGTATAAGCACAATGCAAACGGGTGCGATGTACTTTATCATTACCTCGAACAGCTTTTTGCGTTTGAAATTACCGCTTATTTCTATTTCATCCGTTAATGTTTTCGGCTTTATAACGTAGCCCACAAACAGGCAGGTAAGAAGTGCAACAATGGGCATAAGTATGCTGTTTGTAAGTGTATCAAACATATCAAGTATGGTGTTGCCTGCTAATGTAACGCCGCTCCATACATTGTAACCCAAACAAGAAGGAAGCCCTATTGTAACACAAAGACCGAAAACAAAAAGACAGGTGAATTTACGGCTCCAATTAAATCTGTCACGGAAGATGGAAACCACCGTTTCCATAAGAGAGATGGAGGAGGTGAGCGCGGCAAACATAACCATAACGAAGAACAAAGAGCCGATAACGGTACCGCCCACTTGGCCGATGTCGTTAAACACCTTGGGTAAGGTTTCAAACATAAGCCCCGGACCGCTTTTGCCTAAAGAATCGTACGCCAGCGTGTGAACTGCTGGAATAACCATAAGCCCTGCAAGGAAGGCTATGCCCGTGTCAAAAAGCTCTATTTGCTTAACGGAGGATTCAATGCTAACCTCTTTTTTCATATAGGAGCCGTAGGTTATCATGATCCCCATAGCCAACGAGGTGGAGTAAAACAGCTGTCCCATAGCGCCAAGCACCGTGTTAACCGAGAACTTGGAAAAGTCGGGCTTAATATAGTAAACCACGCCATCCATCGCACCGGGCAGGGTCATTGTGTAAACGGCAATGCCGATGGTAAGGGCTATAAGTACAGGCATCATAAGTTTGCTTACTTTTTCAATGCCCTTTTCTACACCTAAAAGAACAACAACAGCAGTAACGCCTAAGAATAGGAAAAACCAAGCGATGGGCTCTCCTGTTTTCTCAAGGAAATTGCCAAAAAAGTCTGCCGTTGCTGCCTCTTTGATTCCGCCGGAAAGAAAAACGGAGCTGTATTTACAAACCCAACCGCCTATAACACAGTAATAGGGCAGTATCAGCATAGGTACAACGGATGCCAAAACACCTATAAATTTGTACCTTTTGCTTAGGTCGCCGAAGGCGCTTATTGCGCTTTTACCCGTTTTTCTGCCTATCGCTATCTCCGCACACATAAGGGCAAAGCCAAAGGTAACGGCAAGAACTATATATACCAGCAAAAATATCCCGCCGCCGTACTTTGCTGCAAGATAGGGGAAACGCCATATATTACCAAGCCCTACGGCAGAGCCCGCCGCCGCAAGAACAAAGCCTATTTTACCTGTAAAACTGCTTCTTTTATTTTCCATATAAATGCTCCAAACATAAAAGGGGTAGGTGCAAAGACGCACTCAAAATATTTTAGCATATTTTATCTCCCTCGTCAAGATTTGACGGCATATTGCCTTTCCTTGAAAGATATATTATAATGTTTTTTATAAAAGTGTCAAACCGATTTTTGTTTTTTGCGACTAAATGGGTGAAAGCTTTCAAAAGAGGAAATTAAAAATGCTTGATAATTTAATGCAAAACAATTTGGATTTTCTGCTTGCCGCCGCCATACGTAAGTGCAACAGCGTTACCGATGCCCAAGACCTGGTTCAAGAGACCTTGCTTTCTGCCTTGCTGTATCTTAAAAAGGGAGGCGTCATTGACGAGCCGAAGGCGTATCTTATGACCGTTATGAACCGTCGGCACAACGACATGCTTCGCAAAAAGTATCGGCAGCCTGCAGTTATAATGGGAGCAGGGCTTGAAATGCTCGCAGATGACGATGTGACCCTTGAGGTTGAAGAAAGTGAAGAGGCAGAAAACCTGCGACGCGAGGTTGCATATCTTGCCGACTCTTACCGCAGGGTTATCGTAAAACGCTATTTCCAAAACAAAAGCGTAGGGGAGATAGCGCAAGAGCTTGACTTGCCTGTGGGTACGGTAAAAAGTCGCCTTGACTTTGGCAGAAAACAGATAAAGAAAGGATTTGACACAATGGAAACATACACAAGCAACAGCCATACACCTCAAACTCTGATATTTGGGGTAAGCGGAGCCATGGGAATGCACGACCTTCCCAATAGCTTGGTTGAAGGAGATGCCATAGCACAAAATTTGCTGATATTAGCCTACGAAAGCCCCCAAACCGTATCCGCCCTTGCAAAGGCAATAGGTATTGCCGCCGCTTATATCGAACCCGTGATAGACAAACTTGTCGACGGACACTTGATGAAGCGTATGGGTGACGGCAAGGTCTATACGGATTTTATCATTTACCGCATCGAGGATTTTACCGAATACATAGAAGAGGTGGAAGCCTTTGCGGAAGAAAATTCCGACGCCTATATAAAGCCCCTTCAAACTGCCGTGAAAAGGCTTAAAGAGAAGAATTTTTACAGCCAAAGACTTGAGCGCTTTATGATGATAGAGATAGCAGAGCAAGGCTTGTATCAAGCCTTGGAGGCGGTGCAGGGACCGCAAAGTTTCCCCGACAGACCCCACGGCGGGAAATGGGTTGCCTTTGGTATAATAAGGGACGAAAATTACCGCATTCCTCCCGAAAAAACAGGGGAAGAGGAGTATATGTACAATGGAAAACGGGTGCAAACAATAAAAGAGTTTTTAGGCGAAAAGGGCTTGCAGCTTCAGAATTATGAAACATCACTGTATACTTGGGCAGGAAAAGCTTTGTACGGTGAGAAATACAGTGATTTGAAAATGGCATCGGTTACGGAAGCGGACAAGGGGCTTACAAAGCTGTTTTACCTTATAAAACACGGAATATCTCCCGACACGGTAGACCTTGACGTAAGAATAATGGAAGCGATTCCTTTACTTGAGGAGAGGGGGTTTGTGTCGGTATCGGAGGGGAAAACCGAGGTTTTAATACCTTGCCTTACAAACGAGCAGTATAAAGATTATACAAACATAGTAATAGAGTCGGCAAAGATTTTTGCTGCAGAAATTGAGAAGGCATTGGAAAAATGGTGTAAAGCACACAGAAAACCGATACCTGCCCACCTGACAGGTGTACCGGAGCAAAAACGTGTTATGCCTTATCAGCCCAACACAATGATGTTTGTTTATCAGGCTGTAAAAAAGGGCATACACCCAAGAGATCCGGGGTATCCCTGTCCCGAAACAATAGCTGTTTTTAACTGAATAGATGAAAGCCGAAGCTTTTACATTAAAGTAAAGCCTCGGCTTTTATATGTGCAAACTAAATTATTTCTATAAAAAAAGTTAAAATATCGACAAAATATATGTAAAATGCTAATTGAATTTGCTTTTAAATTTGTATAAAATATATGCGATTATACGCAACGAAATATTATTTAAATGTTTTGTCGGAGAGATGTTGTATGAATCCTGCTTTTGAATGTTCGGTGCATACACCTATTGAAGCTATGATAAAAAATATCCGAGATTGCAATGTCCCTGCCTTCATTGCAGACGAAAGATTCAGGCTTATTGCACAAAATTCTTACGCAAAGGGTGTGCTTGGGCTTGAGGATAAGGCCCTTGTTTTACGTATTATTTTTCCTGAGGATTATCTGATTTGCACAAAACTAAAATTGGGGCAAATGACAAGAATAATCTTTAACAACGGCGAAAAACAGCGTGTTGTCGTTTCGCGATTCAAGCAGTATTTTTTGTTTATGCTTGAAAAGGGTATGGGCGATTTTATACAAAGCGCTTTGACCATAAAAGCAGATGCGGATGTGTTTGTTCATGAAGTTGAGGAATTTTATGCTCGCATGGGTAAAGAAATTATGTCAAAAGATTCCAATATCGCAGAGGTAAGAAGCACACAGCTTTCAAGGCGATTAAACGCCAACAAGATGTTGGATTTGGTTTCCGGTTCGGGTATACGCAGAAGCGGAAACTTTGAACCTGCAAGTATTACAGATAAGGTTTGCGAGGCTGCCAATAAGTTTTTGGAGAAGTATGATATAAGCATAAGCTGCAATATAATTACCTCCCCGTATAATTGTATTGGGTACAACGACGATTATCGCACCATGATGGCGACGATGCTTTTGATAGCAGCAGAAAACAGCGATGACGGTAGAATTTATGTTAAAAATCGGTTTAATGAATATAAGTATCACCTTTTCATCAGTTTCCGTTTGACTGAAAATACTGACATTAATACAGAAATCGCCGAAGAACGAAGAGAGGTTTTGCGCTGTGTTGCAGAAAGCAACGGATGGCTTTTGCGTTTTTCGGCGGAGGACGGAATATACACTTTGCTTTTGATTTTACCGTGTACCGACGAACGTACGCTTTTCTTGCGTGCTCCCGAGCTTGTGGACAAGGCTCACTTTGCCGTAAACAGTCAATTTGCGCATTTCAATCCACCTAAAAGAAAGAGACGTCGATAGCGCTTTTTATAATACAAAAGACATCTGTGTCTGTTTTTGGCTTCCAATAAAATAAAAGGAACCGCTTCCGAATGCACGGAGTTTTGCATTTGTAGCAGTTCCTTTTTTGTTATAAATCTTCTGAGTTGTGATCTTTGAAGCCCTCGCCGAATATCTCGGTAGCTTTTGTTACAATCATAAATGCTTGGGGGTCTTCTTCGGTAACGATGCTTTTTATTTTGGCAAACATGTGCTTTTTTATTACACATAAAAGTACGTTTTTTGGCTTGCCGGTGTAAGCACCCTCCGCTCTTATAAATGTAACGCCTGCTTCAAGCTCCTTTAAAATGCGATTGCTTATCGCCTTTTCGTTATCGCTCATTATATAAACCATGGTTGCACTGTCGGAGCCGTAAAGTACCAAATCTATTACAATTGCGCTTACGGTAAGGGTAATAACTGCATACAGCAATATGCTTACTTCCTTAAATACCGCAACGGTTATTAATATAACAATACCATCCAAAATCCAAAACATTTCGCCGGTCTTAATGTGCTTAAAGGTGCTTCGCAAGGCACGCACTATTACATCGCTGCCCCCTGTGGTAGCACCTGCTTTAAATACAAGCCCCATTCCGAAAGACAGGCTTGCACCGCCTAAAATACTTGCAAGCAACGGTTCCGTGGTAAGCGGTTCGAAGGTAGCGAAATAATCAATAAACCAAGAAGAAAGCAGAGTAGCGGCGATTGTACTGAAGAAAAACTTAAAGCCGAATTTCCAAATCCCCAAAAGCATGATGGGGATGTTTACTAAAGCTATAATCGCACCTGTACCCAAGTTGCTTATACCCAAGTAAACGTCCAGGAAGTGATTAAGCACAATGGCAAGTCCCGCCACGCCTGCAGGAGTAAGCCCGTTTGGGTCTAAAAACAAGGCTATACCTATTGCATAGAACACGCAACCCACAATAATAAACATTACATTCTTTGTAATTGTTTTGTACTTCAGCTTTCTCATAACAGCCTCCGTTTTTATTTTCAATAGATATTATATACATGTTTTTTGTTTTGTCAACATTTGCAGTTTGGTGTAATACGTAATAAAAAACTGTAAAAAATGGAAAAAAGCTCTTGAAAAAAACAAGGTAAAGTGATAAACTTACACGTATAGTGTGTTAATCGGGAGGGCTTATTATGTTTGGCAAAGGCTTTAATAACGAATTGTATATTAAAAAGCAGTCGGAGCATATCACAAAGCGTATACACGAGTTTGGCGGCAAGCTTTATCTGGAGTTTGGCGGTAAGCTTTTTGACGATTATCATGCTTCCCGTGTGTTGCCGGGCTTCGTTCCCGACGCAAAGATACAGATGCTTCGCAATATCGCCTCCGACGTTGAGGTGGTTATAGTCATAAGCGCTGACGATATAGAGAAAAGCAAAATCCGTTCCGATATCGGCATAAGCTATGATGCGGATGTGCTTCGCCTTATAGACACCTTCAGAGATATGGATTTGTTCGTGGGCAGCGTTGTTATATCCAAATACGCACGCCAGCCTGCGGCAGATGCATTTAAAAAGCGTATGGAGCAATTGGGGGTAAAGGTTTATCTGCATTATCCCATAGAGGGCTATCCCGTTGCGGTATCTCATGTTGTAAGCGAAGACGGCTTGGGTAAAAACGATTATATAGAGACCAAGCGTCCGTTGGTAGTTGTTACGGCTCCCGGCCCGGGTAGCGGTAAGATGGCTACCTGCCTTTCTCAGCTCTATCACGAGTATAAGCGGGGCGTTAAGGCGGGCTACGCAAAGTTTGAAACCTTTCCGATATGGAATCTGCCCTTGAAGCATCCCGTTAACTTGGCATATGAAGCCGCAACCGCAGACCTTGATGACGTTAATATGATAGACCCTTTCCATTTGGAGGCTTACGGTGTTACCGCCGTTAACTATAACCGTGATGTAGAGGTTTTTCCTGTACTTAACGCTATTTTTGAAGATATAGAGGGCGTCAGTCCTTATAAATCTCCTACGGATATGGGCGTAAATATGACAGGGTATTGCATAGAAGATGATGAAGCAGTCCGTGCCGCCGCTAAGGAAGAGATAGTGCGTCGTTACTTTGCCGCCCTTTGTGATAAGAAAAAGGGTAGGGATAACGGCAACTCCATACAGAAGATAGAGCTTATTATGCGTCAGGCAGGCATAACGGTTAACGATAGGGAAGTTGTGCCCATTGCACTCCAGCGCTCTGCAGAAACGGGCGGTCAGCCTGCCGTTGCCATAAGGCTTGCCAACGGAAAAATTGTTACGGGCAAAACCTCCGAACTGCTTGGTGCCGCTTCTGCCGCTTTGCTTAACGCCGTTAAGCTTGCAGGCGGCATAGACAGAGAACAGCTTTTGATAAAGCCCGAGGTTATAGAACCTATCCAAAGCCTTAAGGTGGAATTTTTGGGGAACAAAAACCCTCGCTTGCATACAGATGAGTTGCTTATAGCTCTTACTATAAGCGCAACCCGTGACGATGTTTCAAAGCAGGCATCACGCAGTTTGCACTTGCTTAAAGGGTCTGAAGCCCATTCTACCGTTATCCTTTCCCAGGTAGATGAAGAGATTTACAGAAAATTGGGTATAAATCTTACTTGCGAACCAACTTATCAAACTAACCGTCTGTTCCATAAATAAGCACGGCTTTTTGAAAAAACTGTAGACAAACGGCATATATTGTGTTATTATGAAAAAAACGCATCTTTAATTCGGTACAGAGAGATCGGCAAGACGGCGTGGAAAGTTAATTAATATTAAGGTCTTGTCTTATCTTTTGACAGGGCCTTTTTTCGTGTTTTTCAGATGGGTGGCGGATTTATGGAATTTAAAGCACAGGTTATGAATAAAGAAGCGATGGGGCGTACACTTAAGCGCATCGCTCACGAGATACTTGAACGTAACAAAGGCGGAGACGGACTTTGTTTTGTCGGTATACACAGTAGAGGGGTGCCTATTTCAAAGCGCCTCGCTTGCAACATAAAGGAAATTGAGGGCGTGGATATTCCTTGCGGAACCCTTAATATCACTTTGTATAGGGATGATGTGGACGGGCTTACGGACGCCCCCGTGCTTATGGATTCCTATATCCCCTTTGATGTGAAAAACAAAAATATAGTTTTGATAGACGATGTGATTTTTACGGGCAGAACAGCCCGCGCGGCGATGGATGCTCTTGTGTCAAGAGGACGTCCCGCAAGTATACAGCTTGTTGCTTTTGTTGACAGGGGGCATAGAGAGTTGCCCATAAAGCCCGATTATGTGGGTAAAAACATCCCCACTTCTAAAACAGAAACCGTCGCCGTGCGTATAGAGGAAATAGACGGTACGGATTGTGTGGATATATATACAAAATAGGCCATAACCGTTTTTAAAACGGGGTATATAAAAATAACGGAGGTAAATGTTATGAAAATGATTTATGGCGTTAAAGACAAACCTAAGCTCCCCGCACTGTTGGTTTTCTCACTTCAGCAGTTGTTGTCGATTATGACCGCAACATTGGTGGTGCCCGTAATTGTAGGCAACGGTATGAGTCCTGCTGCCGCCCTTTTCGGTGCAGGTGTAGGTACTTTTGTATACTTGCTGTTCACCAAGTTTAAAAGCCCTGTTTTCCTTGGGTCTTCCTTTGCCTTTTTACCCTCTATGAGTGCTGCTTTTGCAGGTGCGGTAACTGTGGCTACCGGTTATGCAGGCCTTATCATAGGTGCAATAATGGCAGGCCTTGTTTACGTTGTAATTTCCGCTGCAGTAAAATTTGCAGGCGTTAATTGGATAAATAAGTTAATGCCTCCCGTTGTTATAGGTCCCACCGTTGCACTGATCGGTCTTTCACTTGCGGGGAATGCCGTTGGTGACCTCCAAAGCGGATTCAAACCCGACAATGTTAATACATTGTGCTCTCCTTATGTTGCTATCGTGGTCGGCCTTTTTACCTTGGTAATTGTTATGCTGTGTTCTGTATACGGTAAAAAGATGCCTAAGCTTATTCCCTTTATAATAGGTATTCTTTCCGGCTATGCGTTGGCTTCCGTTCTCACCGTTATAGGCAACGCTACCGATTGCGATGCGATGAAGGTTATCAATTTTGACGGTTTTAAATCCATTTTTGATCCCATCACGATAGAGAGCTTTTTCGCTGTTCCCGATTTTACATTTATGACAGCTAAGGACGGTTTTGATGGTCTTAGTGCTTCTTACATCGGTACTGTTGCTGTTGCATATATTCCCGTTGCATTTGTTGTATTTGCAGAACATATTGCTGACCACAAGAACCTCTCTTCCATTATTGAAGCAGACCTTCTTGAAGAACCCGGCCTCCACAGGACTCTCCTCGGTGACGGTGTAGGTTCTATGGCAGGTGCGTTGTTCGGCGGTTGCCCCAACACCACATACGGCGAAAGCGTTGGCTGTGTTGCCATAACCAAAAATGCATCCGTATACAGTATAATCGGTGCGGCTACAATGGCGCTTCTTATCTCATTCTTTACTCCTTTTGTTGCTTTCGTTAATTCTATCCCTCCCTGCGTAATGGGCGGCGTTTGTATGGCACTTTACGGATTTATTGCAGTAAGCGGTCTTAAGATGATAAAGAATGTAAACCTTGACGAAAACAAGAACTTGTTTGTTGTAAGTATCATTCTTGTTTCCGGTATAGGCGGTCTTGAACTGTCCTTCGGTGATATAACAATTACCAAAGTTGCTGTTTCCCTTATCCTCGGTATTCTTGCAAACCTTATGCTTTCCAAAGGAAAAAAAGAGCAGTAATATAAAATATGGGACTGCCAAAAGCAGTCCCTGTTACGTTAAAATATAAGCCCCGCCGTGTTGGCGGGGCTTTAAATCTGTACTTAAATTATTCAGCCTTAATCTTGCTAAGCTTAACAAATCTGGGAAGGCTGTCTTCCTTGGGAAGCTGGGTTTCGCCCTGAATAAGGGGAAGAGCGTAAGCGATAAACTTGTCGTTAAGACCGTCCTTGGTCTTGTTCAACCAGCTCTTGGGAACCTTCTTTTCGGTGTTAGCAACAACGGAAAGATCGAAGAGCTCGATAGCGCACTTGTAACCGCTCTTGGACTTCTTTCTCTTAAAGCCAACC
>JAZSIW010000065.1:0-23743 GCA_045534025.1 Eubacteriales bacterium
ATACCACAAAAAATGATAATAATCAACACAAAAAAACAGAAGAAGGAACGGACCTTCTTCCGTTGCCGTTTTTATTGCTTAATAAGCTTTTTTGCCAAAGGCACAAGAAAAGAACCACAGGCGTTGCCTGCCGTCATTACCGCAAGATAAAGGAGCATCTTGCCCGAAAATTCGCCTGCAACGGCAAAGTAATACATGTTTGCCACGCAATGCTCAAAGCCTGCAAGTATAAATACGGCAACGGGCAGGAAGGTGGCCAGGTATTTTTGCAAGGGATCCTTGCCGTTTTTGTAGTTATCTGCCGCAACAAACATCAAAAATCCGCAGAATACGGCAAGCACAAAAACGGACAAAAGCCCGTCCTCCAGCTTCGCCTTGCAAAGGGCTTTTGCGCCGTTTACAAGCTTTTCGGATACCGCCGCACGGGTAAGCTTGGAAAGAGAAAGCCCCACTGCTGCGGTGCCCACAAAGTTGCCAAGCCAAATTACGCCAAGGGTAGGAATAAACCTTGCACCTTCGTCGAACACAAAGCCCACCTTGCCGGTGAACAAATTAAAGCCGTAGCAAAAAATTAAAAACAAACCTATAGCAAACAAAAAGGTGCCAAGGGGCTTACTGTCGGGGATAAGGCTGAGGAATACCGTGCCGCCTACGCCGATGCAAAAGCCTGCCATAACCGCTTTTATAAAATCGGATACTATCTTCATAACTTCACTCCTTTTTTGACATTATAACACAAAAGCGGACATAATGCAAGAAAAAAAGACTGCCCCGCAAAGGGGCAGTCCCGGACCGCTGACAAAGGTACAGATCACGAATAAACAAAAAACTTACTGTGCTGAAGAGGAAACTTCGGGGACAAATTCCCCGAAGTTTCTGTGTTGGGGTCCCCGTTGCGAACGAAGAGAGCAATGGGGTGTTTTCGTTGGGGTCCCCGTTGCCAACGAAGTATGCAATGAGGTGTTTTTTCGCCTCGCTTTGTCTTGTCTGCACGCTTTCTCAGCAGTCTGCCAAGCTTTACTTAGTCCGCATAATAGACGTCGACGCTGTCGGTGACGGTGTTTTCTATAATAAGCTCGCCGTCCTTTATTGCAAATATGTTCCAATATCTGCCGTTGCCTTGGTCGGTAGGCACGTTAAAGCTTGCAATTACACGGTTATCGCATTCCACGGTTACTCTCGCTTCGGAAGCGGCAAGTGTGCCGGAGGAAGAATATTGGTAAACGTAGTAATAATATGCATCGGCGGTAGTGGGAACAAGGGTAATATGCTCTGGACCGTAGCTTGATGTGTCATCGTAATCCAGGTTGCAGACTTCGGTGTCGCCTTCTCGGTGGGATTTGTCGGAGAAATAAACATGGAAGCTGTATCCACCGGAAGAGGTGCCCTGAACGTGAGAGTCTAAGTCGGTAGGAAGCGAGCCCCAAGTAAGGGTGATAAGATAACTGCCGCCTGCAACACCGTCTTCGATAACAGGGGTGATGACACCGTCCTGATTATCTGCAACACCGTCAAAGACAACAATGTTGAAGTATGCGGTAATGAAGCCGTCCTTTTCGGCGATAACAGAGTAGTTGCCCAAAGGAAGCTCTACAGAATATGCGCCTACGCCGTCGGTAACAACGTTAACGTCCATGTAGTTTGTGGAATCATAGTTGTTCCAATCCTTAACAAATCTAAGCTCTACATCGGCTTCTTTTTCGCCTGTAAGAGAGTTCTTAATAACGCCGCTTGCAACGCCTGTACGCGCGCCTGTTATTTCCGCCATAAGGAAGGTTTCAAGGTATGTGTCGTAGCCGTTTTCTATGGATGCATAGGTGGTAAGGGATATATAGCCGTCGGCGGAAACTATAATCTTATAGTTGCCGTCGGGCAGGGTAAAGCTGTATTGACCTTCGTTGTTGGAATAAGCCGTGGTGTACAAAACTTCGCCCATGTAAACCGCAACAGATGCACGTTCTATAGAAGTGCTGCGGTCGGATGCGTTCTTAACCACGCCGGAAAGCGAGCCATACTCGTTGGAAAGGAAGGTAAGCGTAAGTGTTTCGCTTCTATCCTCTCCGCTCTTGCAGTAGAAGGAAATATCGGCGGATACGTCGTTTACGCTGTAGTAAACGGTGGTATTAAGGGTGTAGATACCGTCGTTAGCTCTTGCGTCTGCGCCAAGGCCGTCGTCCTTCATAATGCCAAGCAGGTTGTCAGATTCATCATAAAGCTCTATACCTTCGTAGTAGATACCTGCGCTGACGGTAAAGTTGATGTTAACGTTTTGATTTCCCAGGAAGTAGTTGCCGCCTGCGGAAAGGTTATAAATAGGGCATTGAGGAAGCTGTGCCAAAAGGTCTGCGTCGTACTTCAAAATCATTGCCGCATCAAGGCTGTTAACCTCGCCGTTCCAATTTGCGTCGGCACAAAGCCACGCCAGGTCGCTAAGGTCAAGAAGGGCTGCGTCATACTTCAAAACCGCGGCGGCGTCAAGGCTGTTAACAATGCCGTCAAGGTTTGCGTCGCCTACAAGATAGGTCCTTTCGTAAAGTGCGGTTACGGTGGTATCTTCGGTTATGTTTTCAAGGCTTGCGCTCCAGCCGATAAAGCGGTAGCCAACTCGTTCAGGGTCTGCGGGTGCGGTTACATTGTCACCTTCGGAAACTTCTGTTTCACTAATCACGCTTCCGTCATAGTCCATAAACACAACGGTGTAGGCTTCAGGTTCTGTCGCCTCTTCATAAACGGCGGTTACTGCCAAATCTTCGGTTATATAGCTGATGTCTTCGGACCAGCCCACAAATATGTACCCGTCGCGGTACGGAACACCGCTGTAGCTTGCGGCGGTGTATTCGTAAACATATACAGACTCAAGCTCTGTTCCGTCCCAATCCATAAAGCTTACACAGTAAACAGTGGGGCTGTATACGGCGGTTACAACGGTATCTTCGTAGAAGCAAAGTTCATCTGCATCCCAACCTAAGAATATATGTCTTTCACGAACAGGCTCGAAGGGGAGGGAAGACAAAATTTCGCCCGCATTTACTTCCACTTCGCCAAGCAAGCTGCCGTCCCAATCAAGCACGGTGAGGGTAACAGTGCGTTCGGAGCTTTCTTCAACGCTTTCAACAGATTCGTAAAAATCTCCGTAGGGTGATTCAAGGCTCCAATAAGAGTAGAGGTAAGCATCGTAGTCGTAGAAGTAGGCGGTCGCTTCGTCAAGGCTAAAGCCGTAATGTCTGACAGATCCGTCGGTTGAAAGCGTTATTTTTGCGGTGTCGCCATATACGGTCACGGTCACGCCGGACAAGGCGGTGCCGTCGTACTCGCCGATAAGAGTATCGCTTCCGTCATAAATGCTTATGCGGTCATAATAGGACTCCGTCCATGTATCGGAAGAGAAACAAAGCTTGATGTAACTTGCGCCGTTGCAGCTTAAGGTCCAAGTATCGTAGGTGTTGTTGGAGTAATCATGCTCCGATTCCGGAAGAAGTTCGTAGGGGCAACAGTCGTAGTAGGGGGCTTCTTCCTCATAGGACTCTTCGGAAGACTCTTCAAAGCTTTCTTCCGCCAACAAATAGCTTATGTCGGTAACCTTAAAACCGTAGTACGCAACCGAACTGTCGGAGGTAAGGCGTATTTGCACCCTGTCGCCGCTTACGGTAACGGTTCGGCCTGCAAGCTCCGTATTGTAATAACAGCCTATTTGGTTTCCGTCTTTATCAAAAATGTAAAGCTCATCAAAGCTGCCTTCGGTTTTTGTATCTTCGGAGAAGGTTACGGAGATAGAGGTAGCACCCTCACGGATAATATACCAAGACTTATCCATGTTGTGGGGATAGCTGTGGGGAGATTCGGGCATACCGTCCGCATCGGTATAAAAATATTCGCTTTCATAAAGATCCAAGGGTTTTGCGGCGGTACCTTCCGTGCTTGCCGCATTTGCGGAAACACTAAGCAAGCCAAGCGCAAAGGAAAGGCTTAAGAGTAATACAAGTAATCGCTTCATGATAAATACCTCTCAAGTAAGATTGTTAAGGAGAACAATATATGTTCTACAATAAATATATTAGCACAAAGGTTCAATAAAAGCAATACAAATAAATCCCCCCAAGAAATTTGACGACTTCTTGGGGACCCCGACGAAAAGAGCTGCCTCAAATGATCTTAATTTTTGCATTTGAGACAGCTCGTTTATTAATTAGTTAAGCACCATTATTTCGTCAAACTGAAGGTAGGTGACAGGGGAAAAGGTGCGTATCCTTACATATCTTCCGGAAGCAGGTGTTCTAAGCTCAAAGGTGTAATTAAAGTTTTCGATATATTGTGCGTTGTTGGAGGAGCTGGTAATAACAGGCGCACCGTCTAATTCGTCACTGAAGAATGCGGTATAATTCTCATCGCCCCAATCGTCATCGATTGTGTCGGCGGTGTTGGAGGTCCAAATTTGGGTAGCAAGGGAATTGAAGCCGCGGTCGTTGTTCATTTTACTGTCGCGAACGCCGCAGAATACTATGGAGCCGATGTCACTTTTAACTTCGCCCAGGTCTATAATAATATCAAAGTTTGCGTAATCGCCTACAAAGGTTACGGTAACACCTGCAAGCTCGCCGTTTGCGTTCATATCTTCGCCTGCGGCGGTTCTGCCGTTTGTAAGCTTTGTAAAGTCAATGTCGCCCCAAAGCTCGTAGGAGTCAGAGCCTTCAGCATCGGGGCGGAAGAAAACATTAGGCTCGTTAATGTCAAAGGGTCTGCTGTTTTTGGTTATAACGTAGTTTGCACCTGCGGCGTAGTTGGTCTTCCCTGCAGGCACTGCTACGGGACTGCCCGCAGAAGGCTCTTCCACGGGAGGCTCAACAACAGGGGGCTCAACAACAGGGGGCTCAACAACGGGAGGCTCAACAACGGGAGGCTCAACAACAGGGGGCTGTTCGGGTTGGCCCGCGGGGAATTCGGTGATAAGGCTTGCGTCAAATTTAAGCACCAGCGCCGCATCAAGGCTGTTAATTATTGTGTCGCCGTTAACGTCTGCGGCTAAAAGTCCGCCGTCTACAAGAGTTATAAGGAAAGCGTCGTGCTTAAGAATCTGTGCTGCATCAAGGCTGTTAACAACGCCGTCAAGATTTACGTCGCCAAGAATATAATCGGCTTCATAAAGTGCCACGGCAGTGGTATCTTCGGTTATATTATCAAGGCTTGTGCTCCAGCCGATAAATCTGTAGCCCTCACGTACAGGCTCGAAGGGAGCGATTGCACTTTCGCCGCGACGTACTTCCGTAGTGTGAATAACGCTGCCGTCCCAATCAGTAAAGGTAACGGTAAACACTTCGTATTCATACAATATTACTTCCATAGTCTTTTCAATGTCGCCGTCGTCCTGGTTTGCAAGGTATTCCAAGCCGTCGGATAAGTACCAATCATCGGAAAAAACATCGTCAGCGGTCAAGTCAGTGTCAGAAACTTCGTATTCTGCCCTTAAAACAACCGTTCCTTCGTCAATGAAGGAAGAGGAAGCAAAGCTTATAATATAAGACTCCCCTGTGAATCTTGTTGTGTAGTAAGAATGGGGGTCGTCTGACAAATCGGTGCTGTATTCACCTGTAGGTATAAGCTTATCGGTGGTTTTAAGCTCTATGTAACCGCTGCCTATACCGGCAGGAACGATTACTTCAACGGTAGCAAAGCTGTAGTTTACGATTGTTATGTGTGCATGGAAGGTAATTTCGGCAGGAATGTCTTCCTCGGGAGCTTCGTCGGCTATCACTTCGTTTAAGGTCTTAGTAATATCGCCATCGTCTTGGGTTGCAATGTGCGCAAGGCCGTCACCCAAGTTCCACCTGTCGGAAAAGACGTCGTCTGTGCTGACGGTACAGCCGTCGGCAATTCTGTAATTGGCTCTTAAAACCACGGTGCCTTCTTCAATTGTTTCGTCGGAAGAGAAGCTTATGATAAAGTATGTGCCTGTAAAGTTTACCGCATAGTGGGAAAGCGGGTCACCCTCCAAATCGGAGGAGTATTCGCCGGTGGGCACAAGCACGTTTGTGGTTCTAAGCTCCAAGATGCCGTTGCCTATACCTGCGGGAATGGTTACTTCGATAAGAGCGTAGCCGTATGCGTCGTAGTATATGTTTGCGGTGTAGGTAATTTCGGCAGGTATGTCTTCTTCGGGACTCTCTTCGCTTTCGTTAATTTCGGGAGCGCTTGCTTCGCCGTTAATGATTATGTTTATGTCGCCGTCTGTTTGATGGTAAACAGAACCGTCTGTCATTGTCAGATCCCAAATAAGAGCGTAAAAGTCACTTGCGTCCAACTCGCATCCTTCATGAAGTCTGTAGGTAGTTCTTAAAATAACAGAACCTTCGGGAAAGCCGTCATCGGAAGCGCCGGCAAAGGATACAGCGTAGTCCGTTCCTCTGTAGTTTACCAAACAGTCGCCTACCAAATCGGTGCTGTATATGCCGTTGGGGTTAAGGTCTTCAGAGGTGTAAAGCTGTATGGTGCCGCTACACACGCCTGCGGGTATGCTTACTTCAACGTTAACGGTGGTGGCGTCGATTTGAACTGCGTTTACGGTATAAGTTGCAAACCCGTCGTCACCATCGGGTCTATCAACCACGTTGCCGGTGCTTATGTTTGTAACTCTAAAGCCGTAGGCGTTATAAGTCGAGTTGGAAACCAAGCGGATTTGAAACATATCACCGGGCACGGTAACGGTTTGACCTGCCAGCTGGTTGTCGGTATAACAGCCGATCTCTTGATTTCTTTCGTCATAAATATAGATAAAGTCATATCCGCTTTCCGTATATGTATCCTCGGAGAATGTAACGGTAATGGATTCCACGCCGTCACGGAGGATGTACCAATATTTGTCCATATCATAGGGATAATCGTGGGGAGACTCGGGCATGCCGTCTGCATCTGTACGGAAATACTCGGGAGCGAAAGATCCTTTGGTTTGCGCAAAGTTATCTTTTGCGTTTGCCGCAGTTGCGGAAAAACCAAGGAGGCTGAGCGCAAGGGAAAGCGCAAGCAATATTGCCAATAAACGTTTCATTACCAAATTTCTCCTTAATAGTTATTAATGCTCAAATTATATCACAACCAAAAGGTGTTGTCAACTACTAAGAAAAGGTGTTTGAAAATTGCCGCGGAACAGTAAGCGGAGGATAATTCGATTGACAAAAGTTAAACAAGGTGCTAAACTGCAACTGTGTATGATTTTTATTTAAGGAAGGGAGCAACGGCAATGAAAAAATGTTTGGCAGGCGTTTTGGCGTTTCTTATACTTTGCGGTGCTTTTTGCGTCAGTGCTGCGGCGGATATCTGTGTGGGTGGCTTGGATAACGATATTTGGTTCAGCAAATACGGCAACGTGTATACAAGCTGCAGCGCCGAGGCCTTTATGGGTGAGCTTGGCTTTGAGTGGGGTGACACTGTTACCGTGCGCTTTTTGGGCAAAGAGCTTGTACTGCCCGTTGTTCCTACATACAACCATGTTGAAAGCGGAACGGCGGCGGTTATAGTAAAAAAGGCGGAGGACGGCAGCCCCACCGGGAACGTGGCACTTGCCATCAATATGGGCAACTTTGCCGAAAGCTACGGGCTTGCCCGCAAGCACACGGACGAGGACGGCGCTTGGTATTGGACCGCCGCAGAGGGCGTAAATTATCCTGTTGATGTAAGTTTTCAGCTTGAGGAAAAGGGCGGTTATATGGCAGGCTATCTGTTGGGCGAGCTGACCCGTACCGACAATCGTGACGATTACAGCAGCTTAAGCGACGAGGAGTACGCAAATTTCCGTGCAGTAAGCGGCGGCAAGCTTAAGGCGGGCGTGCTTTACCGTAGCTCCAACCCCGTAAATCCGGAGCTTGGTCGCAACACCTACGCCGATGCCGCCCTTGAAGCGGCCGGCGTTACGGTTATAATGAACATAGCCGACGAGGAAGATACCGCCCGCGGATACGAAGGCTTTGAGGATAGCTACTACAGCCGTCAGCAGGTGGTGTATCTTGGCGTGGGTGTGGATTTTGCCTCTGCCGAGTTTAAAAGTGCATTTGCCGACGGACTTAGGTTTTTTGCCGAGAACAAGGGCATTTATGCCGTGCACTGTAAAGAGGGCAAGGACCGTGCGGGCTTTGTCTCCGCAATACTCCTTTGCCTTGCAGGCGGCAGTTATGAGGAGCTTATAGAGGATTATATGCTGACCTACGTCAACTATTACGGCGTGGAGAGGGATACGGAGATGTATGCCGCCATAGCGGAAAGCAATATTGTTAAAAGCCTTAAAGTCGCCTTTGAGGTGGAAAGCCTTGAAGAGGCAGACCTTAGGGCGGAGGCGGTAGAGTACGTTAAATCCATCGGCTTAAACGACAACGAGATAGCCGCACTGACGGAAAATTTGTGCGGCGAGCAGGCGCAACAGCCTACCGTTCCCCCTACGGGCGACAGCGGCACAAGCTTTTATGTTTTACTTGTCTTAAGCTTGGGTCTTGTCGCTTTTACTACAAAGAAAAGAATCAGCTGACTTTTGTTTTTGTTGACAAATCGAAAAAACAGAGTATAATTATGAGCATACAGTAAGCAATCGGAACAAGTTTTTCAGGAGGTAAAGTTTTATGAAAAAAGCAGTAGCTGTTTTTATGGCGGCAATTATCTGTTTGCTTTCCTTGCCCGTTGTTCATGCTGCCCATTTAATAGGTGACGTTAACAGCGACGGCACGGTTAACAGTTTGGATGCGGCGCAAATTCTTAAGCACGATGCAAGCCTTGTTGCCCTTGAGGGTGACGGCCTTTCCGCTGCCGACGTAAACGGCGATGCCGTTGTTAACAGTCTGGACGCGGCCTTGGTTCTTAAATACGACGCAGGCCTTATTGACGGTTTCGGCACGCTTCCGGAGGATACCGCCGCGGTACCCGGAACACCTGACGGTGTTGTGCCCGACGAGATCGCCGCATTGTACGGCGTAGACCCTGACGATTATGATACCGACGGGGACGGCCTAAGCAATTATATAGAGATTTTTGTAACCTGCACAAGCCCTACTTTGGTTGATACCGATGATGACGGTGTTACGGACGGAAACGAAGACTTTGATGAGGACGGCCTCGCCAATGTAGAAGAGCTGGAAGTAGGCACAAGTGTAAATAAGGTTGATACCGACGACGACGGTCTTTCCGACTATGATGAGATTAACATGTTCGGTACCGAGCCTTGCGTGTACGATACGGATGATGATGGCTTGTCTGACGGAGACGAAATTGAGATGGGGTTAGACCCCCTGCTTCAGAAAACCGACGGTACAACGTTAGACTCTGAAAGAGGAATCAGCCAAGTATTGGACGAAGAACAGATAGAAAGTTCTTTAACCGAGGAAAACAATGCTGCCGTTCCTTCTTTAAGCCTTACCACAAGCGGCAACATTAACAACCGTGTAACCATAAGCTCCACCGCATCAACCGATTTCAGCGACAGCAGAGCTGTTGTCGGCGCCCCCGTTGACGTTAAGGGTGAGGAGCTGGGCGAAGGCACAATCCAATTCACCCTCAGAAACGGCATATCTACCTTTAACGTAGAAGGTGCAGAGGGAACAATTTGCGCAAACTTGATTTGTAAATATAACGAAGACGGTTCTACCGAGTATTTAAGCACGGATTACGACTCTGAAAACGGAACGATTTCCGCCCCCGTAGACGGCGAAGGTACATATTTTGTGTTAGATGTCAAAAGTCTTTTTGACGAGCTTGGCTTGTCTTTGCCTGCGGTTGCAAATGCAGAAGCTTTGGCAACTACCGAGCCTCTCGCAACTTTTGCTCCCAAGGGAATTAAGCCCGCAGACGGCAAAGAGCTCCGCAGCGGCGCTATGGCGCAGGCAGATATCGTGTTTATTATCGACACTACCGGCTCTATGTCCGATGAGATTTACAATGTAAAAGAAAACGTACAGTATTTTGTTGACGCACTCAGAGAAAAAGGTATATCCGCAGGCTTCGCATTGATAGATTACGAGGACCTTGAGGCAGACGGTTACGATTCTACCAGAGTGCACCAAAACGGTTCGTCCAATTGGTTTTACAATATGGATGACTACAAGGATGCTATTGCCGCATTGGAATTGGGCTACGGCGGCGACAACCCCGAATGTGCCGTTGACGCACTTGAAACAGCAAGACTGCTTGATATGCGTGCTTCCGCGGGTAAGGTGTTTATCCTTGTTACCGATGCAGACTATAAAGTTGATAACAGATACGATATTCCTTCGATGGAATTTGAAATCAACTTGCTTAAAAACGCAGGTATAACCTGTGCGGTTGTTTCTCCTTCTTCCGAAAGAGAAGCATACTATGATTTGTTTACCGAAACAGGCGGTCTTTGGGCTGATATCTACGGCGATTTCTATACCGAGCTTATGTTGCTGGCAGACCAGATAGGTGAAGATATAGTCGGCGACGGTTATTGGATATACCTTGACGGTCCCGTGCCCGTGCCTGTAAGATTGGATGAAGAACCCCGTGTCGGTGGCACTGCCGATACCGACGGCGACGGCCTTTGTGACGTGGACGAGCTTTTAAGTGTCACCCCCACAGGCGGCATCGACCTTGATGAGCTTATCACACGTATAAGCGACGGCGTAATAACAGGCACCCATTACGGTACTGTTATGGTTTACGAGTATGACAGTAATCCCATAATCCCCGATACAGACTTTGACGGTGTAGATGATAAAGAAGACAACCTTCCCAGAAGCAACACCTTCAGCGGTGTGTTGCACGCATCCTTTGAAGAAGGCATCAATGTTAACTTCACAATGGACTACAGAACCCTTATTGACAATTCCAATTTGTGGTACTCCTCCCAAAAGAGCACCTTGGGCAGCGTGCTTTCCACTCTTGCTTACGGCGGAGATATTGACATAGCGCACGGCGCCAACGGTGATATAGAAACCTTGTACGGCGCTTTGGGCTTGGATGACTTTGAGGGCTATGATTTGAGCGAAGATGAAATAATCAGGGCAGCCTTTACTGCAGACAGACCCGAAGGATATACCGATGACGACATTACGCAAATATTTATCGGTCACAGACTTGTTACATATCAGGGTCGGGATACCGAAGTATTTGTTGTAAGCGTAAGAGGCACCAACGGCACTATCAAAGAGTGGTCGAGCAATTTTGACGTGGGTGCTGACAGCAATAAATACTGGGATTATAACAATCCCGAATGGACAAACAAAGAGCACCACAAGGGCTTTGACGTAACGGCAAACCGTTGCTATAAGCTTATTATGGATTATATTAATGCAGGTATAACAAGCGGCGAAATCAGCGCAGATGCACAAAAGTCTATATTTATAACAGGACACAGCCGCGGCGCAGCTATTACCAACCTGCTTGGCAAGAAGTTTGAAGATGACAGAAACTTTATATCTTCCGCATACGGCTTTGCCACACCCAACACCACAACAGCTGAAGGTGCTGAAAATTACAGAACCATCTTCAGTGTGGTAAACGATGACGACTTGGTACCTTTCCTGCCTTTGAGCCAGTGGGGCTTTAAAAAGTACGGAAGAATAAAGTCCGCAAGCGTTAAGGAAGACTATGAAAACAATTGGTTTGCTGCACAGGAAGGCACTTGGGAATGGCTTATTAACGCAAACCGCAGTGATAGCCTGGACTATAATTTCAACGGTAACAAGAAAAACACTCTAAAGGCATTTGCGGCACTTTGCCCCACTGTTGAAGAGGCTTCCTCTGAGGAGATAAGAGAATTCCTTTACACTAAGCCTTACAACGGATCATCCCACATAGTGTTGGACAAGGAATATAATTCCTATGAAGCTGCAGAAAACGGCAGAGAAACTGTTATAGACAGCTACGGAGAACGCTTGTCAAGGGCTTGCAATATCCACGTTTTGGAAACTACCAAGACCGGCTTGTTCAGCGGCACAAGAACGGTATATAAGCTGTGGGTAGAACAGTCTCCCGAATTCTTGATGATGACGGTTGCAGCGTTGGCTGCCAACGAGGCCCCGACTGACGATTCTTTGGCTGCTGATGTGATTGGCTTCTTTGGCGGAAAGTTAGGATATGATGTAGCACCCTTGTACAAAGATGCAAAAGAACAGTTTGTTCAGTCCGCAGTTGATAATATAGGCGAAGACGGCGTAATAGGTGCATTTGGGATCGGCGCAATTCGTTTTGGCGGCATGACCCACGGCCATTGGCCCGAAACCTATTATCTCCTTGCAAAATATTTAGGATAAGCTTTTTATAAAATTCGGCTTTAAAACAATTTGGGCGCTCCGTTTCGGAGCGCCCTTTTGCGTCTTCTTTGTGGTGCGCTTTTTGTCCCCTAAATGCTGTCAAAAAGCTCGGTCAAGGCTTTCTTTACCTCGTTATAGTTTTTTGGCCATTTCATATAACCGGATGCGCCTATGCGTTGTCCTTTAAGGTTTCGTATGTAGATGTGGAAGCTGCGACCGTCCAGCACACGCTTGTCGCTTTTTTTAAAGCCATCCCATTTTTCCACCCCGTAGCTATTTAACAAAGCTCCAAGCCTTACGGCAAAATCGCTGTCAACCGTAAAGACCTCCGCCTTTTCGTCAGGCACGCCGCTTTTCTTGTAACTCGCTTTGTATGCTCCGTCCTCAAGCATTAATTTGAAGCAAACTTCGGCATAACTCATATTTCCCGTGGTATATTCAAATTTAAATTCACTTAAGTCTTCCCATATAAAGGCATGTCTTTTTTTTAACAAACACATAAATACTCCTCCTTGCACGGTTTATATACCGTGTTCTGTTAAAAGGTTATAAACTCCGTCCTCGGACAAGACCCCGCGTTTTAAGTCGGCAGGCAGAAGCCCCAGCTCGTCCAAACGGTAGTGGTACATCCACTTTCCGCCCTCGTAATATTCCGTAAGCGCCCTAAGTTTTTCTTTGTCGGGCAAGATAAGCAGGCTGTCAAAAAGCGCTTCCATCCTTTGTATTTGGGCTATCGCTCCGTCCAAAACTGCTTTGTCGGGCGGCAGACCAAGGGCGTGCTCCGCCAGCACAAGGGTTTCCTCTATACTGCGCCTGTCGTCCCTGGTAATCACCTTAAAGCCGCTGTTCATAAAGTTGTTATAAGCCTCTTCGTTATTAATGCGCCTGAGGCATTCTCTGAAGTTTTTCATTGCCGCCTCGGGTTCTTCTTCCTCGTTAAGCAGACGGTACAAAAACTGTTTTTCGCGGTCGGGACGCTCAAAAAAGCGGTTAACGGATATCTGCGGGTCCGCAAGCATTATAAGTACGTGCTCCCTGTCGGATATGCGGTGCAAAACCTCGGGGGAGATGTTGGTGTCCGCAAATACGGGCTTCCCCTGTGTCGCTATCTCCTCAAGCATTTGCAGCTCTATGGCGGCGCACTCCTTGGAGGTTTCCCTTATCCACGCCTCGTATTCGTCGGGCGTGCGCCTTATAAAATGGCGCCAATCTTTTAAATCCCTTGTGTAGCAAAGCCCCGGAAACTTCTTTGGGTCAAGGCGGTCAAGCCACGCATCGTGATAATTTTCTTCACAGGCAATGCCGCCGTGCTTTTCCGCAAGCAGCTTTACCATAGTGGATTTGCCCGCATAAGCCGTGCCGTTTATAAAATATACGTTTTTGAAATTCATAAGCTTCACACCCCGCTTAATTATAACACATAGAAGCGCAAAAAGGCAAGGGCTTTTGCCCTTGCCTTAGTTTTGTTGCGTTCGGTGTGTGTAGCGCATACTAGGATTTGGATATGGACCCGCTTATAGAAACGACTTCGTATTCGCAAGATATGTTCCCTGTATTTATTTTGGTGCTCGATTTTATCTTTTTACCATCGGTCAAATCAAACCATTCACCTTCCGGTAATACTATATCTTTTGTGTGACCACCGTCTTTTATTAACTCGCCCCCTATGCTGAGGTTTAAAACAAACGTCTCGTTATAGCTTGCTTCGGAATGCTTTATGGTTGCGTCATAATGAGGAACTCCCGGACTTGAATACCCCAAAAATACTACATTATGCACAGTGTAGTTGCCTGATACTCTTAACGTTATTTTAACATCGTTAAAATCATAGTTTGACGTTAAGGGTTCAACATCGCACCGAATAGAAGGCTCGTCGCCTGCATACGCATAGGCTCCAACGTCCAAAAACTGTTTGTAATTTTCTAAGGTAAGTATAGTTTTAGACTCGTCTTCACTTTCGGGCGTTTCGATTTTTGCGGTATTGCACGAGACAAAACAAAAACTGATAACGGATAGCATTAGCATGATTGCAAAGAGTCTTTTCATAATTTCCTCCAAAAATAAAAAGTGTGAACAACCGAAGTCGTCCACACCGAAAAACGCACACTCCGATTGTTGTCACACAAACTTCACTTCCTCAAATAAGAGCGCATGAAAATAGAGAATGCATTTTTACCAAAGTAAAATACACCCTTATATGAGAAAATATTCAGTTTGTGTGACATAATAATTCTATCATATAAAAAATAGAATTGCAAGGATTTTTTTGACTTTGCCGTTATCGGCAAAAACCTTCGTTATTCAAATTTTGAGTCCTTGACTTTTTGCCGATAAGGCGCTATAATGGTAACAACAACTTTTTGAGGTGTTCTTATGAAATATCTTTCGGTTAGAGAAGTTTCGGCTAAATGGAATGTTTCAGAGCGCAGTGTGCGGAATTATTGCGCACAGGGACGTGTTGAAGGAGCGTTTGTGATAGGAAAGACATGGAGTATTCCGGAAAACGCCGCAAAACCCGAAAGGATTAACAAAAGCGTTTCGGCGCCAAAAACCTTGCTTGACGTATTGAAGGAAGAAAAAAGAGCCCAAGCAAAAGGCGGCATTTATCACAAAGTACAAATTGAATTGACATACAACTCCAATCATATGGAAGGCAGCAGATTAACTCACGACCAAACACGATATATATTTGAAACCAATACCATTGGTATAACCGACCAAAGTGTTCGTGTTGACGATATTATTGAAACGGCAAACCATTTCCGCTGTATTGATGAGATTATTGAAAACGCAAAAACAAACCTTTCGGAGAAACTTATAAAAAGTTTGCATTTTGTTCTGAAAGCAGGTACAAGCGACGCAAAAAAAGACTGGTTTGTTGTGGGCGGCTACAAAAAAATCCCCAACGAGGTGGGAGGCATGGAAACTGTGTTGCCCGAAGCGGTTGAAGCCGAGATGAAGAAGCTTATCGGTGATTACAACACCAAAGAAAATGTAACTGTTGAGGATATAATAGAGTTTCACGTTGGTTTTGAGCGTATCCATCCGTTTCAGGACGGAAACGGTCGCATTGGCAGATTGATTATGTTTAAGGAATGTTTGAAGCACAATATTGTTCCCTTTATCATAGAGGATGGAATAAAGCTGTTTTATTACCGTGGATTGAGGGAGTGGTATAACGAAAAAGGTTATCTTATCGACACTTGCCTTTCTGCACAAGATACGTTTAAAAAGTATTTGGATTACTTTAGAATTGAATATTAGAGAAACAAAAAGCGTTGCCCTTAAAAGAAGGGCAGCGCTTTACTATTGTGGGTTCTTTAATTTGCCGCCAGCATATTCTCAATAAATATGCCGTAGCCCCTTGTGGGGTCGTTTATCAGCACGTGGGTAACCGCTCCGATTATCTTTCCGTTTTGCACTATGGGGCTTCCGCTCATCCCCTGCACTATGCCGCCCGTTTTTTCAAGCAGCCTTTTGTCGGTCACCCTTATCAGCATATTGCGGTTCTCTTCTGCGTTTATATCTATCTCTTCTATCTCTATCTCATAGCTTTGCCGCACGCCGTCTACCGTGGAAAAGATCTGCGCCTTGCCCTTTTTCACCGTGTCGGAAAGCCCTATGGGCAAGGGCTCTCCAAGGTTTTGGGGCGGAGTTTCCCAAACCCCGTAGACCCCTGTTTCTGTATTGGCGGTAAGGTACCCTCTGCGGATTTTGCCCATATCCCCCTTCAGCTCACCGGGATAGCCCGATGTGCCCTTGCGCACGTTGTTTATGTCCACGTCAACCACGGCGGCAGAGCCAAGGGGCATAAGCGCGCCCGTGTCGCTGTCGCAGATGCCGTGACCCAAGCCTCCAAAGCTTTTGCCGTCGGAGCAAATATAGCTTACCGTGCCGATACCTGCCGTGGAGTCGCGCACCCACATACCGCCCTTATAGCTGTTGTCGGCGGCGGCAAGGGCCGGATACAAAGCCGTAGTAAACACATCGTCCCCACGCTGTACCTCTAAAGCCACGGCGTTTTTGCCCGCTTCGGCTATTATATTCTGAAGGCTTTTTGCGCTGTCAAGCTCCTTGCCTGCGGCAGAGACAATAACATCTCCTTTTTGTATGCCTGCTTCCTCTGCAGGGCAGAAAGAGCCGCCAAAGCCCTCTACCGCACAAAGGCCCACAACCAACACACCCTTGGTAAAGTACTTAACGCCGAACGCCATGCCCCCAAGATAAAGGCTGTCCTGCTTTAGTACCTTAAGGCTCATATTTTTAACGGGAAACAGCCCCCACAGCTTTACGGTGGCGGTGTTACCGCTTACGGTGGCGGTAAACACGGGGGACGCAAGCTTCTCCTCCACCTGCGTGTTTTCGGTACCGAAAACGCTAAGGCTGTCGGGCAGGGCGGCATTTGCGGAAAACACCGTACAAAGCAAGGTGCATAAAGCAGCAAGTGCCGTTATTTTAATTCGTTTTAACATGGTTTTGTCCTGCTTTCAAATTGCATTTGACATTAATTTGCGCCGCCGCCTTTTGAATTATGTATTAAATTTTTGGTCAAAAAATGTCTTGACAAGGCGGTATAAAAGGTGTATAATTGTCCATACTAAGTTGCGGACAAACAAAAGTCCGACGGAACAATTAAAAACGGGGTGCTTGGTGCGGCAACGCATCGGGCTGAGAGATACCCATAGAACCTGTACGGATAATGCCGGCGTAGGGATATAATGCAGGGGTTTTGCCCCCTTTGCTTGTGCTTTTTAAGAGCCCTCCACGTCCACATAAGGTCCGGGGGCTCTTTTGTTTGCTGCTTTTTTGCCGTGTAGCTGCAGTAAGCGTGTAATACAAGCGGGTTTTCGCAACGAGGAAAATTTACTTACAAGGAGGTTTTTTGTTTTGAAAAACAAAAAACAAGTACAGCTTCGCAAGCTTACCGAATGTGCTTTGCTTGTTGCACTTGCCACAGCGCTTTCCTTCGTAAAGGTGTATCAGGCTCCTTTGGGCGGCTCTGTAACCCTGCTTTCCACCTTGCCCATAATGTACATTTCTATTCGTCACGGCATCCTTTACGGCGTCAGCAGCGGCTTTGTGTATTCTCTTATCCAGCTTTGGCAGGGAAGCGGTAACCTGGCATACGTGCCCACAGCAGCAGGCGTGGTGGGTTGTATACTGCTTGACTACATTTTGCCCTTTACTCTTCTGGGCACGGCAGGAATTTTTTGCCGAAACAAGCAAAGGCTGGGTATAGAGGTTGTGGTAGCGGGCGTTTTTGTAGCAACTTTGCTTCGCTTTATGTGCCACTTTATGGGCGGAGCTATTGTTTGGTATGAAATTACCAAGGAAGGCCAATGGAACGAATATGTTCAAAAGGTTGGTATGTGGACCTATTCCTTTGTTTATAACATTAGCTATGTAGGCCCCGACGGCGCAATGGCTATAATCGCCTCCACTGCTTTGCCAAGCTTGGAAAAAGCCCTTAAAAAAGCAAAGCTTTAAAGTCATATACCGTTGTTACAGGGCGTATACATATTGCAGAGGTGCTTTTTATGGGGGCAAATTTGCAGGATGTATTCCTTAAGGCTATGGCGGCGGTGTTCTTGTGTTTTGCGGCACTGTGTATTGTAAAACATTTTGTTAAAGCCGTTCCCCGTTTTTGGGGGACGGCTTTTCGCACGGTGTTGGATTGGGCAATTTGGGCGTGTTTGCAGCTGCTTTTAAATCTTGCCTTTTTGGTAAGTTATGTTTTGTACGCCAAAAACGGCACGGACCTTAGCTTTTCTGACCTGGGTGTGGCGTTTACCGTTGTATCGGCGTTGGTGTTTTGCCTGGCGTGGCGCTTGGGCTTTTTGGGACAAAGCGCCGTTGTTTTGTTGCCTGCACTTGCTTACAGTGTGTTCTTGCTGCACAGGTTTTTTGCCGCAGGCGGCGGCCTTGGTTTCTTTGGGTATGCGATATACAACCCAATGTTTGCTTTTATAGGCAGTAATCTGCAAGGTAACAGCCGTACCCTTGCCGCAGTAAGTGCGCTTTTGCCATTGGCTTGCAGCGCTTTGGGCAGGGGGCTTGCCGTTAAAAGCATTGACAAAAACTAAAAGATGTGGCATAATGCCAAACAAGGAGAAAAATCGGAGGAAATTTATGAAAAAACTTATTACCCTTATCCTTGCCTTAGGCCTTTGCCTTTGTGCTTGCGGAGAAGAAAAAGAAAGCAAAAATAACGAGAGTGAAGTAAAGTCGAACTCTTCTGCTCAAAGCGCCGAAGAAAGCTCCGAAGTGGAAAAGAGCGGGGAAGACAGCTCTGCGGAAGAAAGTTCCGGGGACGAAAGCAGTGAAGAGGACACGCCCGGTGTCAGCGACTTGGGGGATCTTAGCCCTTATATAAAGCTTGGCGCTTGGAAGGGCATCAATGTTGACAAAAAGGTTGAGGTAACCGAGGAAAGAAAGACAAAGATACTTAACGAAAACTACCTTGCCAAGTACGCCACACAAGAAGATACGGGCGCGGCGGCAAAGGAAGGCGACACGGTTATAATAGACTATAAGGGATATTTTGTGGAAACAGGCGAAGCCTTTGAGGGCGGCGAGGCCAAGGACGCAGACCTTGTGCTTGGTTCCGGCACTTTTGTGGACGGCTTTGAAAGCGGCATTGTGGGCCACAGCGCAGGGGAGAGCTTTGATATATATCTGACCTTCCCCGAAGAGTATTACGAGGATTTGGCAAACAAAGAGGTTCGCTTTGCCATAACCCTTGATAAGGTTACGGAAACCGTTTATCCCACCCCTGACGAAAAGATACTTGAAGAGCTTAAGTTTGACAGCATAGATGCTCTTAATGCCGCTGTGGAGGAAGAGGCAGAACAGGCGGTTTACACTGAAAATCTTACCAATGTATGGGCGGCCGTTTTGAAGGATGCGCAGGTAATTGAGTATCCCCAAGAACTGTATAATGAACATGTGGAATATTTTATAAGCTACCACGAAGGCATGCATAAGTACAACGCCACCTATTACGGCATGGAGTTCAGCGAGTATCTGAAAATGGCGCTTGGCATGACGGAAGAAGAGTTCAAGGCAGAACTTGAAAAAAGCGCCAAGGAGTATACCGAGGGTGCACTGAAAGAGGAGCTTTGCGCTTATGCGGTGGCGGATGCCGCCTTCGGCCGTGAAATAAGCGACAAAGAGTATGAGGAGTTTTTGGTTAAATACGCCAAGGACAACAATACTACCGTAGAAGAGCTTGAAAAGAAATACAGCAGGGAACAAGTAGAGGAGAATATTATCTGGGACAAGGTAATGGTGTATCTTTACGAAAATGCCGTATTCGGTGCTCAAACCGAATAAAATAAGGAGGTTCCCCAATGAAAAAAGCACTTGTTTTGGTTCTTGCTTTTATTATGCTTAGCTTTATTGCCTGCGGAAAGGCAGAGGATAAAAAAGAAGAGGAAGTGAGCATCAGCGATTACGGCATCGGTGCCATTGTATCCGGCGCAGGGCTTGATAAAGACTGCATTTATTCCTCTTTTAACGAAGAACAAAGGACAAGCCTTGTGAATTATGCAAGAAAGCAGGGCGTGGAAGTCAGCTTTACCGAAGACGGCACAACGGTTTTTGTTTTTACGGGTGAAGACGGCAGTGTTGTTAAGCAGGACAAGAACGGAACCGTCTCTTCTGCGCTGGTAGCGGCAGAAGATATTTCTGCGGGCCTGCAAAGCGATTGGCCGCAAAACGACTATACGGCAAAGTTGCCGGTGCCGCCCTTTAAGGTGGTTTCCGCTTCCGCTGTGGCAGGCGTGTTTAACGTAAGTTTTGAAAGCTTTGACAGAGAAGCGGCACTTGCTTACACCGAACAGCTTAAAGCCTTTGGATTCACGTTAGACGCTAAGGTTATGGATGCGGAGGGATTGTATATGTTTACCGCCAAAAATGCCGACGGTGACTGTGTAACCTTTTCCACCCCTTGTCTGTTAACTTTGGAGCTTGGTAAATAATACCGTTAAAAGAATTAACACAAAAAACGAAAAACTATTGACAAGCGCAACACTTAAGTGTATAATGAAGCTAAGATTTTATCTGTATTATTGGGTAATGTAGTTTTATGCGCAAGCGCGCATTATACTTATAGGGTGATTTTTATGAGAAGATTTACGGTTTTATTGCTTAGCTTAGCGATTTTAGCGCTTAGTTTATCGGCCACAATAACGGCGTCTGCATACACGCAAGAGGATTTGATGGAGGAGTTTAAGACTATCCCCGCATCCCATTGGGTACTTGCAGATTTTGAAAATCTTTCCCGTTCTATGCGTTTGACGGAAGAGCAGTGTAATGAGCTTTGGCCTCTTTTGCAGGAGGTAAAGGCTTTGCTTCCTACAGATAACGGCCCTACCGTACACGCGGGTACCAATAACGGCAACACGGGCAGGATGTATTCTGCCGAGGTTGTTGCACGTGTTATGGACCTTATCCGTGCAGCTTGCCGTGTGACCGGTTGTACTTTTGTAAAGTCTTTGGTGCCCAACGCTACCCACAGTATGGATATTGTTTTCAAGCTTTATGACAGTACGGGCAAGCTTATTTTTGAGTATGACGGTGACCTTATAAAGCAAACGGGTACGGATGTAGAGAGCGGTGCAAGCACTTCTTTAAATTGGTATCTTTACGGCGGCATCGGTGCGTTGCTTATTTCGCTTGCAGGTGCAGCTTTTGCAGGTAAGCGTGTTCGCGGTAGCTTAGCAGCTGCATAATTTCCGCTTATTTTCCCCTGCGGCAAACAATTTGGCAAAGGCGGGGTTTTAATATGGACGGTTATTATAATTACACAACAAAAGAAAGTAAAGGAACGGTGGCAAAGCGTAGAGCTGTGCTACTTGTTCCTTTTGTTTTTTTTGCCCTGGCGGTAACATTAATCTTTTTGTTTTTGTCTGATGTGTTTATTTTCAGTAACCCTTATTGGTCAGCAGTTTATGCCGAAACCGTGCCGCAAATAGAGTACGGCTCCACCAACTATATCAGCAAGGAAAAGACCCAGCGACCTGTGGAGCCGCAAATTGCTGATGATGACGTTTCCGTTGCTCCCCCTGTTTTGGAGCCTATTGTGCCTGAACCTGAGGAGGACAAGGTGACGGAAGCTCCCTTCAGTTATCTTGACATGCTTCCGCCTCTTGAGGAAAACGGTTATATCTCCTCCGCGTCGGTAGGCGGCTTTTCTTTGGGAGAGCTGTGGGCTACCATCAGTGTGCACGGGGACGAGCTTGTGCAGGACCTTCCCGTGTATCAAGGCGATAACAGCACAATCCTTTCTATGGGCGTAGGGCATTTGTACGGCTCTTCCTTCCCCGGCGAGGGCGGCGTGTGTGTGTTGCCTGCCCATGTAAGCGGTCGCCTTGGCTATTTTGGCAACCTTGCTAATACGGATATTTATAAAAAAGGCACCCAGATAAAGCTGGATACCGCTTATGGCGTCTATGTTTATGAGGTGGTCCATACCGAGATACTGAATTATACCGACGAAAAATTTGTGCGCAAGTACGGCTATGAAAACGGCAAGACCGTTAATTATTATGACCGGCTTACAAAGCAGTTTGACGCAGACGAGCTGCTTGCTATGTATACCTGTTACCCTGCGGGCACCTCTTTCAGAACACAGCGATATTTTGTTATAGCACGCCGTATTTACGGCTATAGCTGGAGGTAGGATGATGAAAAAAGCTTCTACAATCCTGCGTGTTGTTGCGGCGGTTTTTGCATGTCTGTTTACTGTTTGTGCGTTCCTCGGGCTTATGGTGCGTATGTGCTTTTTAGATAAGTATAAGTACGAGGACGCCATCCTGACCGACAGCTTTTATGCAGAGCTGGAAAAGGCACGCAGCAATAATTTAGAGTCACTTGGTACAATGGTTGAGGTTGAGCACACCATTTTTGACAAATATGCCTCCGTTGACGCCTGTAACCGTATGGGCGAAAGCTATGTGCGCGCCCTTGTTTCCGATATGCTTGAAGGTACCGAGACTGCAAGCAAAATACACTTCAGCTCCCCCGAGCTGCTTTCGTATCTGAAGGCGGACTATGCCGGCTACGACTTCAGTCAGGCGGGCTTTGACAGCTCTGACAAAGCGGCTGAGGCGGCATATACAATGATTTGTGATCAAATAGACGCGGCAGTCTTGTTTGTACCCGAGAAAGTCAGCAGAAATTTGGATATAATGGCTCGTCTGTTCGACTTGGTTTCGGATGTCAGCTTCTTTTGGTTTATACCTTTTGTTTTAGCTGTTGCTCTTTATGCGGCGGTCATATTCGGCGGCGGCAACCGCAAAAACAATATGTTCGGTGTGGCGGCAGCTTTCTGGTGTGCGGCGGTGCTGTGCTTTGTGCCTGTGCTTATTTTGTATATCGGCACAGATACACGGTATTTGGATTTTGACCGCAATGTGCTGTATACCTTCCTTAGCGGTTGCATTAATTCCGTAAGGGGCGCTTCTATGTTGTTGGCAAGCCTTTTCTTTGCTATGGCGTCGGGCTTTGTTGCGGCAACGGGCATAATTGCCACGGGCGCGCGGAGTATTTCCGTACCTGCACCCACGGTTGCGGAGGATGTATATGACAGACCATAGCGGACACAGAAGCAGACTTAAGACCCAGTATATAGAAAGCGAGGGCAAGGGTTTTCCGCCCCATAACCTTTTGGAACTGCTGTTGTTCTATGCTATTCCGCGGCGGGATACAAACGGGCTTGCCCATACACTTATAGACACCTTCGGCAGTCTCAGCGGCGTGCTGGACGCAAGCGTGGAACAGCTTTGTCAGGTCAAGGGAATAAGCGAAAGCACGGCTCTGCTTATAAAGCTTGCGGGCAGACTTGGCAAGGAGGGCGCTTCTCCCAAGAAAAAGACTGTGGAGCTTTTCCGCACCTATGACGATATCGGTGCATATTGTTGGCAAAAGCTTTGTGCCGTCAATACGGAACGGGTGCTTGCCTTGTATATGGATAGCTGCGGTAAATTGCTTAAGTGGGAGTACGTGTGTGACGGCGGCGTGAACTCTGCCCTTTTTGACCCGCGTGATATCGTCGGCAGGGCAATAAGTCTAAAGGCAACTGCCGTGGCTGTGGGGCATAATCATCCCGGCGGCTCGGCAATCCCCTCGTCCTTCGATTTGGACACCACCGTAAACATCAGAGCCTTGCTTGACGTGGCGGGGATAGAGCTTATAGAGCATTTTATAGTGGCAGAGGACGGTATCTGTCGTGTTTTGGAAAAGATGGAAAACACACCCACCAAAAATATAAAGCGGTATTTTGATATGAACGGCGACAAAAAGCGTGGGTAAGGGCAATAGCCTTGTAGGGGGCTCTGCTTCCCCCGCCGCGTAACAAAAAGATAAACGGTAGGATTTGTGATGATACACATCTCCTCCCGTTTCGTTGTTTTGTTTGGAGCCCGCGCTACGAGCAAAGCGAGTAGTGGCGGGCTTTTCGTGGTCCCCGTTGCGAATGAAATGAGCAATGGGGTGGT
>JAZSIW010000096.1:0-12035 GCA_045534025.1 Eubacteriales bacterium
CGAAACGGCAAAGGCAAAATCTATGGAGATGCTTAACCTTGTCGGTATTGCTATGCCGGAGCGTGTTTATAACGCGTTCCCCCACGAGCTTTCCGGCGGTAGGCGTCAGCGTGTTATGATAGCGATGGCTTTGGTAAGCAACCCCCGTTTTATTATTGCGGACGAGCCTACCACCGCCCTTGATGTTACCATTCAGGCACAGATTTTGGACTTGCTTAGAGATTTGAAGACCAAAATTGACGGCTCTATTCTTTTGATAACCCACGACCTTGGCATTATTGCCGAGATGGCAGACTATGTGGTCGTTATGTACGCAGGCAGAGTTATTGAAAAAGGTACGGTTGACGAAATATTCCACAACCCTCTTCACCCCTACACCGTTGGCTTGCAGAAATCCAAGCCTACTTTGGACTCTGACAGCGACGCTTTGTATAATATCCCCGGCAACGTACCTAACCCCATTAATATGCCTGACCATTGCTACTTCAAAGAGAGATGCTTAAACTGCACCGCAAGATGCGGTGGCGATTACCCGGGCATGGTGCAGGTAAGCCCAACCCACTTTGTGGCGTGCCATCTTTACGGGGAGGAGGCAGTGAATAATGGCTGAAAACATTAAAACCGAAGCTTTGAAAAACAAGGACGACGACATAATATTAGAGGTGCGCAACCTTAGAAAAAGTTTTCCATTAAAGAAGACAATAACCGGTAAAGTAACCTCCGAGCTTGTGGCGGTGGATAATGTTTCCTTTAAGCTAAAGAGAGGCGAGACCCTTGGCATTGTTGGTGAGTCGGGCTGCGGCAAAACCACCATGGGTAGAACAATACTTAAACTGCATGAGCCTACAGGCGGTCAAGTTTTCTTTAACGGCGTTGATATCACTAAGCTTAAGCCCTCACAAATGCGCGAGATACGCAAGAAGATGCAGATAATATTCCAAGACCCCTACTCTTCCCTGCCACCCAGAAGCACCGTTGGCGGTATTCTTTCCGAGCCTGTGCAGGTACACAGCATAGTGCCCAAGAATGAGATTAAGTCCTACGTGCTGGAGCTTATGGAGAAATGCGGGCTTAGAGACTATTATTACGAAAGATACCCTCACGAGTTTTCGGGCGGTCAGCGCCAGCGTATTTGTATCGCACGTGCGCTTTCCGTTAAGCCCGAGCTTGTTGTATGTGACGAGCCTGTTTCCGCACTTGACGTTTCTATACAGGCCCAGATAATCAACCTGCTTAAGGGTCTGCAAAAGGAGATGAACCTGACTTATCTGTTTATATCCCACGACCTTTCGGTGGTTAAGTTTATCTCCGACAAGATAGGCGTGATGTATCTGGGCAGTATAGTTGAGTACGGCAGTAAAGACGACATATTTGCAAATCCCTTGCACCCCTACACAAAGGCGTTGTTCTCCGCTATACCCTATCCCGACCCTGATGTAAAGATGCAAAGAATAGTGCTTAAGGGCGATATTCCCTCCCCCGCAAATCCCCCCAAGGGCTGTCGTTTCCACACACGTTGCCCTTACGCAAAGCCCATTTGTTCCAAACAGACACCCGAGTATAAGGAATACGAAAACGGTCATTTTGCAGCTTGTCATTTACTTGAAGGAGAGTAAATTATGGGTAAAAAGAAAAAGAAGGAAAAAGTTATATACTATGACGACGGCAGCAGTGTTGCCGATATGTCAAAACTTGACTCCAAGCCAAAGCTTGAGTACAAGGGCACAGAACCCATAGGAAGCTTTAAAGCTCGGTCACAGACCTTTTTCGGCGCTATGAAGATGATGTTTATGCCGATGCTTATGGTTATCTGCGGGCTGTGCATACTGTATATGCTTTTGTATCTTCTGTTTTTCTTGTTAGGGTAACACACATTTTTTATAAAATTAAACGGTAGGAGCTTTTAGTTCCTACCGTTTTTTGTCAGGGGATCCTCATGAAGCACGCACGCTTCATGGTGGAATTGTATTACAGCTTGTCCCCTATTCTACTATTATGAAATGTATGCCGCCGTGGGCTTTAATTTCGCTCTTCAAAGCTTCCGTATCTGCAATACGGGCAGAGATAACCACTATGCCCATGTTGCCCGCTGTAGAGCTTTTTGGAGCTGTTACCTCTACATAAGCGTCGGCAGGCAACAGCGTTTTTATATGCTCGGTTATGCTTTCAAGCAAATCAAGCTTATTGACCTCTATATAAATGCGCATCGTCTTTTTCTTTAAATGCTCAATACGTGTAAGTACCGCTGCTGTAAACACGCAGGCAAGCATTGCCAAAAGTGCGCCGCTGTAAAAGCCTATACCCAAGGCGATGCCTATAATGGCGGTGGTCCACATAATTGCGGCAGTGGTAAGACCTGTTATCATTTTGTCGTTTTTTACAACTATCATCCCTGCGCCCAAAAAACCGATACCGGAAACCACCTGTGCGGCTATTCTGAAAGGGTCGCCTCCGTAGCCCAACAGTTCGGTGCTGTATATACCTACAAGAGCGGTCATCGTGCCACCTAGGCAAACAAGAATGTGAGTGCGCAACCCTGCCTGACTGCCGTGTCTGCCTCTTTCAATGCCTATAATACCGCCGAAAATTACGGCAAGCAGTATTCTTAAGGCAACGGTAAGCATATTTAAATCTTTTTCAAAACCTATAAGACTGTCAAAAAACTCCTTCATAGAGGATACCTCCGTCAACAGTATATGCTATCCGGTACAGAAATGGGCTGTCCCACACAAATAGTGCAGGGCGGCCCATTTGTAATATTTTGCAATTAATCAGTCGTCTATACTTACGTCGGTAGCGGCTTTATATATAGCAAGCACCTTCTGGTCGGGCGCTTTTGTTGCAAGAGATACAACAACTGTTGCGATAAAGCCCGCGATGAAACCGGGGAGAAGCTCATAAACGCCGGTGGAAGAGGTAAGGGTAACAAGCCAAACTATATCCACAACAGCGCCTGCGATAATACCTGCGCAAGCACCTGAATAGTTCATTCTGCGCCAGAAGAGGGAAAGAATTACAACAGGACCGAAGGCGGCGCCGAAGAGACCCCATGCGTTGGAAACCAAGTTCATTATACTGGTTGCCCAACCTGCCTTACCGGTTTCGCCCAATGCAGCAATTACAAAGGCGATAATTGCAACGAGAACAACCACTATTCTGCCAACCCACAAAAGCTCACTATCAGAAGCCTTATCCTTACGTATCATGGGCTTGTAAAGGTCGCTTGTGAACGCAGAGGAAGCAACGAGAAGCTGAGAGTCCGCTGTGGACATAGCAGCCGCAACAATTGCCGCCAAAAGCAAACCTGCTATAAAGCCGGGGAATATTTCCTGAACAACGGTGATGAAGATACTTTCTTGTCCGCCTGTGGTTAACAAAGAGCCCGCCAAGGAAAGACCGTTGGGCATGATATACGTTCTGCCGAGTACTGCTATTGCAATAGCGGCACCGAGAGAAAGAACAACCCAAGTAATAGCAACGGTTGCGGATTTTTTAACCATCGAAGGCTTCTTTATACCCATAAATCTTACAATAATGTGGGGCATACCGAAGTAGCCGAGACCCCAAGCAAGACCTGTTACTATCTCCTGCCAAGGAGCGGCAAAGGGATTAGAACCAAAAGCCTTGATAGCTTCACCTGCATTATCCACACCGAAACTGCCGTTATACAGGGGATTAAAGTCACCCATTGCCATAACGATGGGAACTGCCAAAATAGCTACAAGCATAAGCAGACCCTGGAAAAAGTCCGTCCAGCAAACGGCCTTATAGCCGCCGAGGAAGGTGTATATAAGTATAAGCACCGCAAATATACCCATTGCTGCCAAAGGTTTGTCAGCCAAAGAAGGAATAACTGCGCACATAACGCCTTTACCTGCAACGAAAGCGGATGCAACGTAAACGGTAAAGCTTATTAAAAAGATTATCGCACAAACTATCTTAAGCAAAGGCTTTTGAGATGCAAAGCGGTTTGTAAGATACTGAGGAAGGGTTATTGCGTCACCGGAAGCACGGGAGAAGCGGCGCAAACGCTTTGCCACAAGTATCCAGTTAGCGGCGGTACCGAGACCAAGACCGATACCTATCCAAACCTGACCCATACCCAACGCCAAAATAGCACCGGGAAAGCCCATAAGTAACCAGCCCGACATATCGGATGCCTGGGCGCTCATAGCTGTTACCCAAGGACCCATTGAACGGCCGCCCAGGAAGTATTCTTTTTCGCCACCGCTTTTAGAACGGAAGAAAAAGAACAAACCGATTGCAAGAATTAATCCGAAATAAGCAATAAAAGCAACTAATTCCATTAACAATTCTCCTTTAATTATTTAGTGCTGTAAAGATGAATTATTATAGCACATAAAATGTATAAATGCAACAGTTTTTGTTATTTTTATACAATTTATACAAAGAGCCGTTATTTATCATTACTTTTAAACACATCAGCTACTTCGCTTATTGTAACAAATGCCTTAGGGTCGATATTGTATATTATGCTTTTCATTTTAGAAATTTGAAAACGGTTAACAACAAAGTAAATAATTGTCTTTTCCGCATTGGAATAGCCGCCAAGGGCGCTTATCTTGGTGGTGCCGCACTCAAAGGCTTCCATAAGAGACGTACTTATCTCATCGGGTTTGCTTGTAATTATCATTACCTCTTTTGAACGGTCAAAGCCTTCCACAACAAAGTCTACGGTTTTAAGGCCTGCGGCGTATGTAACAATGGAGTACAAAGGCAATATCCAACTGTTGATAATAATGCCGCACACAATATACAGAAGCACGTTATATACCATTACAAAGGTACCAACGGTTACATTAAGCCTCTTTGCGAAGATAACCGCCATAACCTCTACGCCGTCTATTGCGCCGCCGTAACGTATGGTAAGACCGCTGCCTACGCCCGAGATTATGCCGCCGAACAATGCGCAAAGCAACAAGTCCTCACCTGCAAGGGGCGAAGCGATGCTTACGTCTATGGGCAGTATATCCGTTATAAGCCAAGAGCCTACGGAATAAACAATTACCGTAAATATGGAATAAACGGTAAATGCCGCACCTTGCTTTTTAAGGCCGAAGAGAAACAGTGGCACATTTAAAACAACAAGAAATAAGGATAGGGACAAGTACTCCGGCGTTATTTGAGAAAGCAAAATTGAAGTGCCGGAAATACCGCTGTCATACAGCCTGACGGGCGCCAAAAACACCGTCACGCCAAAGGCATTTACACAGCCCGCAATAAGCAGCATAACAAAATTTTGCCACCTTAAATTATTTAAATCCTTTAACATACGCTTAACGTTCAACGCCCTGTCCTCCCGAATATTATTTACACAATAATTATATACTATTAATCCGATATTGTAAATAGCCTTATATTCCAATAATAATAATAATAATATATAAAAGCCCCTGTTTTTTAATACTTCAAAAAACACGGGCTTTTACTTTTTTGTTATTTGGCGCAATTTTTATTAACACGCTCGGTCATAGTGAACATCAACAGCGCAAACAGAATTAAATAGTACGGGTACAGCCCCATGCTTGTGTATTGGGCGATTATACCGAACAGCGGAGGAGCGGCAACACTGCCGCAATATGCGCTTGCCATTTGGATGCCCACAACAGCGTGGCTGTTTTCTTTGCCGAAATTGGTGGGCGTTGCGTGTATTATTGCAGGATAAACAGGTGCGGCTCCCAAGCCTATCACCGCAAGCCCAACAAGTGCGAACACGGTGTTTTCCGAAGGCAACAGTACCAAAGCAAGCCCCGATGCCATTACCGCCGTGCCCAGGCGTATCATATTTTTATCGCCCACACGGTCGGCAAAAAATCCGCTTATAAAACGGCCTGCGGTTATGCCCAAGTAAAATAGTGATGCAAAGCTTGCGGCTGTATCCACTGCAAGGCCTTTGTGGTTTACAAGGTAACTGCTTGCCCACAGACCTGCTGTGGTCTCTGCACCGCAATAAGCAAAAAAGGCAAGCAAAATTGATTTTACGCCTTTAATTTTAAGTGCGTCTTTTATGCCTATGGGGACTTCTTCTGCCGTATTCCCCTCTCCCCTTCTGCTTTTCCAGAGAGGCAAAGCCAAAAGCAAGAGGAAGGCAATTGCCGCTTGCACGCAGGCAACTGCTCCGTAGCCGTATCTCCAGCCCTTGCCAACGGATATGGCGTAACCCATTATGTAAGGTCCAACCGTTGCGCCCACACCCCAGAAGCAATGCAGCCAGCTCATATGCCGTGAGGAATAGTGAAGCGCCACATAATTGTTAAGGGCGGCGTCCACTGCGCCTGCCCCCAGACCGTAGGGTACGGCAAGGACACAAAGCCACACAAAGGATGAAGACAGCGAAAAGCCAAATAATGCCGCCGCAGTCAAACCGACGCTGATAAGAGTTACCCTGCCTGCACCAAGCTTCATAGTAAGCTTATCGGAAAGAAGGCTTGATACAATGGTGCCTAAGGCGATAATTGTTGACACTATACCTGCGTAGGAAAGAGGGGCAGAAAGCTCGGTAACCATTTTAGGCCAAGCTGAGCCAAGGAGTGAGTCGGGCAGACCCAAGCCGATAAACGCCAGATATATAACCGCTATAAGTAAAGAATACATACTTTAAAATCCTGTTAAGTAAAATTAATAATATGCCAAATTACGATGCCTATCACAAGCAACGATATAAGCCCACCAAATACTGCCGCTATGCCTATGGATACGTGCATAACAAGCCTGCATTTCCTGTTAACACCTTCTTTAATATTTGAGCCCGGATATTATAAAAGCAACCAAAGCGACAATAATGGCGGCAACACCCACCAAAGGAACATAAGCGACTACTGTTATGTAGAAATATTCATTACTTACACATCTACGCCGAGAAGCTTTTTGGCAAGAATACCAACACCAAAGGATATTACCGCCACGCCAATGCTGATACACGCCATCTCTAAAAAGCGAGAGGTGAAAGGGCGGTCCTGAGCCACGGAGGTATAATATGTAAACGCCGCAATTATAGCCACAATTATGAGAAGCATACAAACAAGGGCGGGTATATATTGGTCGCTGTTGAACAGCAAATAGGGTAAAATAAGCAGTACAACGGTTATTAGATATGCTATACCCGTATAAGAGCAGGACTTGAATGCATCATCCCTGCCCTCGCTTTTTGCTGAAAGAAACTCGCTGGATGCCATAGAAAAGGTGGCAGAGATACCCACTATCAAACCGGAAAGCGCCACAAGCCCCGTATTCTGCAAAGCGAAGGTAAAGCCTGCAAGACTGCCCGCCAACTCTACAAGCGCATCGTTAAGACCAAGCACCATACTGCCCACGTACTTAAGGCGTTCTTCGTCAAGCATTGCAAGAAGGGCCTTCTCGTGCTCCTCCTCCTGCTCCTTAATATGCTGACTTTCGGGTACTTCTTCGGTAAGGGCGGTGTATTCCTCCTGTGCCGCTTCCTCGCCTTTTTCCATAAGCTTAACCGCAAAGGTAAAGCCGAAAATACGGGCTATAAGAGTGTACTTAAGCACCTTTCCCTTTTGGGGCTTCATCTCTATGCCCGTATATTTCTTCCATATTTCGTAGTGCGCCTTTTCTTCTGCCGCAAGCCTTAAAAGGGTCTCTTTATTTTCCTTGCCCTTGGCAAAGGCGGCTATTTTTTTGTAAATTACGCTTTCGGTAAGCTCGTTCTGTTGCATTTTTTTAATTATGGACATTGCCTTTGGCGAAATACTGTTTTGCATTGCAACTGCACCTCCTTAATTGCTATAATTATACAACAAGCGGGGTGCAGTTGCAATGCTTTTTTAAAATTTAAAGGTATGCTCTTAATTGCTCTGCCAAATTGGCTTCTGAGTCTATAAGGCGTTTTGCAATGTTTTTGGAGGACTCGTCCGCCGCCTTATATTGGTTTAGATAGCGGCTTAGGGATTTTACACCCATATTGCAACCGTCGGTAATTAGGTCGGACACGGTGGCATCGCTTTTTTCCATGGCAAGCTTAGCGTTGGTTTTGATATATGACATACCCTTGGCAATGGGATTGGGGTCTTTGCCGTCGTCGTGGTATCTGTCCAGAAGTCCTTGCAATTCACGGTCAATGCTTATGTGCTCGTCCTTGCAATGGACAAGCTGTTGCTTTAGCTTTGGGGATTTCACATAGTCCAGCACGTCGTCAATAGAGCTTACGCCCATTTTTACGCCTGCGTCACATTCACGAAGCAACTTTACGGTATCCTGTTCTATCATAGCATAGTTATCTCCTTTTTTGGGATATAAAAAGTATGCCCGTTAAAGCCCTTTTTATGTTTATGGTGCAAAAAACTTAACAAAAGTACTTGACAAAGAAGACTTGTTGTGATAAAATGCGAAACAATTAGTAAACGCAGTGATGCGGAATAGTACGCAAGTATTTTCGCCTTGAGAGAGATGCCGTTTGGTGTGAGGCATTGGGAAAAGCTTGCTGAACTCCCCGCGGAGCGGCTGTTGTGAACCCTTTTTCGGGGCTAATGGCAGACGGGTTGCTCCCGTTACAGGGTAAGGATGTGTTGGCATCTGAGGGCATCCCACAGGGGATGAAGAAGAGTGGTACCGCGGAAGCTTAAATTTGTGTTTTACGCTTTCGTCTCTTTGAAACGACAAAGAGGCGGTGGCGTTTTTTTGTTGATATTTTAAAGCTTGGTGCTGTTATTTTACACATAGAAAGGGTTTTTAAAATGAAAAGAATCAGTATTTCCGATATTACGCTTAAAAAGCTTTCTGCAGACCGTCAGGTTGCCCTATTGTTCCGCGAAAAGACCGCTATTGCCGTTTGTGCCGACCTTATCGGTGCGGACTGCGTAGAGCTTGCACCCATAAAAAATTTGCGTGAGGATGCTATTATATACAAAACTATAGCCCAAAACGTGCAGAACGCCGTAGTTGCCATACCCGTAGGCTCGACGGTTGCTACTGTGGTTGATGCGTGGGAATGCATTAAGACCGCAAAAAGCCCCCGTTTGCAAATAGAGCTTCCTGTTTCTACCGTTCAAATGGAGTACAATTACCATATTAAGTCAGACAAAATGCCGGCAAAAATTGCAGAGCTTGTAAAAGCGGCAAAGGGGCTTTGCGAAGATGTGGAATTTTCTGCTCTTGATGCTACCCGTGCAGAAGTAGAGTTTGTTATTACAGCCGCTAAAGAAGCTGTTGCAGGCGGCGCAACCGTCGTTACCCTGTGTGATGATGCAGGTATATCCACCCCCGAAGAGATTGCCGCACTTACCGAAGCCGTAAAAGCCGCAGTAAACGTACCCGTATACGTACAGGTTTCCGACCGTATAAACATGGCTGTTGCCGCCGCTGTTGCCGCCCTCTCCAAGGGTGCGGACGGTGTGAAATGTGCTATGGCAGGCGGAGACGCACTTATAACGGGCGAGCTGGCAGACGCACTTAAGGTATGCGGCGACAGGCTGAACATAGAAACAGGACTTAACAACACAAAGATACACGCAAGCATTGACGATATGCTTGCAAAGATAAACCACGAGGTTTACGAAAGCGAAAGCACCGTAAGCGAAAAGAAGAAGATTTTACTTGACTGCGACAGCACCATTGCACAGGTAGCGCAGGCGGCAAGGGTTTTGGGCTATGACCTTTCCGAGGCAGACTGCGGCAAGGTACACAAAGCGCTTGTACAGGTATGCCGTAAGAAGGACGCTGTAGGAGCAAAGGAGCTTGATGCTCTTATCGCAAGCACAGCGATGCAGGCGCCCTCTACCTATCACCTTGAAAGCTACACAACAAACAGCAGTAATCTTACAAGCTCTATGTCACAGGTAACTCTTAGATGCAACGATGATATTATCTGCGGCGTAAGCACGGGTGACGGTCCTATTGACTCTGCCTTCCGTGCCATAGAGCAGTGCATAGGCTACCACTACGAGCTGGACGATTTTCAGGTACAGTCCGTTACCGAAGGCAAGGAAGCTTTGGGCTCTGCCTTGGTGAGACTTAGAAATAACGGCAAGCTTTATTCCGGCAACGGCATTTCCGCAGATATCGTTGCCGCGAGCATAAGAGCATATATCAACGCCCTTAATAAGATTGTATTTGAGGAGGAGTAATATGAAAATTGTTTTTTCCACAAAGTACGTAAATCGCCCCTCCTTTATAGAGCTTTGCCGCTATGCTTACGACTACGGCTTTGCGGGTTTTGAGATTTACGATGCTTTAAAGGAACGCGGTACCCACCACGACAGTATTCTGCGCCGTGACCGCACTGCGGACTCCAAGCGCAAGCTGGTTAACCGCGGGCTTGCGGTTTCTGCCCTTAGCTATCCCCACCCTTTGGACAGCGAAGAGGCTTGTGCGGACACTGTGCTTAAATATGTTGATATGGCGGCAAACGCAGGTGTTGCCAACATTATTGTGCGCCTTGAAAAAGAAATGCCATACGAACAACTGAAGGAAAAGCTTGACAAGGCAATAAAGCGTGCCGAAACAGCAGACGTAGGCATTTTGTTTGAGACTGTAGGATACCTTGCCAATACGGAAAAGGTTATTGATATCATAAACTACTTCTCTTCTGCGATAATTGGTGCGTCCTGGAATGTCAGAGGCACCTACTTCGGCGAAGGAGAAACGGCCGAAACCACCATCAAGTCCCTGGGTGCGTATATCAAATACGTACGTCTTGGGGATATGAAGGACGGGAAGACCGTTTTGATAGGCGAAGGTGAGCTGCCTGTGGAAAAGCTTATTAACGCCCTCTCCTCTCTCAACTTTGACGGCTTTATTTGCGCCGCCTGGAACGAAGAAATTAACGATGCGGATATAGTTCTTACCCATTTTGCAAACTACATCTCTTCCCTCAGTCGCAAAAAGAAGAGCTATGACCGTGCATATTACAACAGGGCAAAGACCGGCACCTTTGTGTGGAAAAAGTACGACGTTATTGATGCTACCTTTGGCGACGTACTTGATACCATGGCGGAGACTTACCCCGACCAGTACGCCTTTAAATACCCTACCCTTGACTATACCAGAACCTATAAGCAGTTCCGCCGTGACGTGGACGAATGTGCCGCCGCACTTATATCCATGGGCGTAAAGGCGGGCGACCACGTAGCTGTATGGGCGACCAACGTACCCGAGTGGTTTATAACCTTCTGGGCAACCACCAAAATCGGCGCTGTTTTGGTTACTGTTAACACAGCTTATAAGATACACGAGATAGAGTATTTGCTTAAGCAGTCCGACACCCATACTCTTGTAATGATAGAGTATTGCAAAGACATTAATTACAAAGAGATAATAAAACAGCTTTGTCCCGAGCTGGAAAGTCTTACACCCGGTAAGCCCCTTTACTCCAAGGCCTTACCCTTCTTGCGTAACGTTGTTACCGTTGGCTTTTCTATGGAAGGCTGTCTTACTTGGGAGCAGATGCTGTCCCGCTCCTCCCTTGTACCCGTTGAAGAGGTGCGCAGACGTGCGTCCCTTGTAAGACCCGACGACGTTTGCAATATGCAGTACACCTCGGGCACTACGGGTTTCCCCAAGGGTGTTATGCTTACACACCGCAATATTGTAAACAACGGCAAGACCATTGGCGACAGGATGGACCTTTCCACCGCCGACCGTATGATGATACAGGTACCTATGTTCCACTGCTTCGGCATGGTACTTTCCATGACATCTATGATGACCCACGGCGGCACTCTTTGCCCCATCCCCTATTTTTCGCCTAAATCTTCCTTGGCTTGTGTTAACGATGAGCACATAACCTGCTTTAACGGCGTGCCTACCATGTTTATCGCCATGTTTAACCCTTCCGATTTTGCAAAGACGGATTTCTCCTATATGCGTACAGGAATTATGGCAGGTGCTAACTGTCCTGCAGACCTTATGCGCCGTGCGGCAGACGAAATGAATATGCGCGAGATAATATCCGTTTACGGTCAGACGGAGGCCTCCCCCGGCTGTACCATGGGCGAGGTTAACGAAGATATCGACCACCGTGTTGAGACGGTTGGCAGTCCTTTCCCCGGTGTGGA
>JAZSIW010000028.1:0-5243 GCA_045534025.1 Eubacteriales bacterium
CGTTGACTTTTTATACAAATAGTTGTATATTATTTTAGGTGAAGTGTAATTCGATTATTGCAAAGGCGTGAGTTATATGATATAATCGTAGCGTTACTTTACCAAACTAAAGCAAAAAAGGGATTATACATCATGGATGAATTGTTGAGCATACTAAAACCTCAAGAAATTACCAATTTGAAGCTTCGTTATCTTTATGAAACTCAAGGTTACAAAGAATATAGAATGAGCAGCTTTGAAGAATACAGGTTTTATCTTGAAAACAGTAGCTATTTATTTAGAAATTCGGTAATAACATTTACGGATTTGGATGGTAGACTTCTTGCTTTAAAGCCGGATGTTACGCCCTCTATCGCTAAACACGCCGATGGCTCAGAGCTTAAGGTTTATTACCAAGAAAATGTATACAGACCCGATCGAAACAAGCGAAGCTTTAAAGAAATCGGGCAAATAGGGCTTGAATATATAGGTCAAATCGGCCAAGCAGCAGTTTCTGAGGTTGTTGTGATAGCTGCAAAAAGTTTAAGGCTTATTGCTGCTGACAGCTTGCTTGAAATTGGGCATTGCGGTTTTGTAGACGGTATTCTGGAACTTTGCGGAGGCGAGGCTTGTGTTCGTACAGAACTTCAGCGTTTAATAGCACAAAAGAACGTTTCAGAAATTGAGAAGCTGTGCCATAAAAATGGCATTATAAAAGCTCATACAGATTTACTTATGGCGATTCCTTCGCTATGCGGTAACAGCGATGCAATTTTAGCCCGCGCCAGAGAGCTTTGCCTTACTTCAAAAATGAATGCCGCCGTGGCAGAAATAGATAAAATTTGTCAAAGTGTTAAGCTATCAAGCGAAATTTGCAAAGTTAGAGTTGATCTGTCTTTGGTTGGCGAGGAAGAATACTATAACGGTATAACCTTTTGCGGATATATAAACGGCATTGCATCTCGTGTGCTTTCCGGTGGCAGATACGATCCTTTGCTTGAAAAACTTGGCAAAAATTGCGGCGCTGTTGGGTTTGCGCTTTATTTTGATGAGCTTGAGCAGTTCTACTACGAAGACAGGAGCGATACATAATGTTAACGGTTGCTTTGCCAAAAGGAAGACTTGGCGACAAGGTTTATAATATACTTGATAAGGCGGGTTATACCTGCCACGATATGAGCAGTGACACAAGGAAGCTCGTTTTAGAAAACAAAGAGGTGGGGATACGCTATTTGTTAGTTAAGCCTACCGATGTACCTGTATATGTAGAACGTGGCGCTGCTGATGTTGGAATTGCGGGGAAAGATGTGTTGGTTGAGACAGGTGCAAATGTATACGAACTTATGGATTTAGGCTTTGGTAAGTGCAGGATGGCTGTTGCCGCAAAAAAGGACTATGTTGAAAACCGTGACCGTACATTAAGAGTGGCAACAAAGTTTGTTAATATAGCAACGACACATTTTACTAAGCAGGGCAGGGCTATAGATATTATACAGCTTCATGGCAGTATAGAACTCGCGCCTATTGTGGGCCTTTCCGATGTTATTGTTGATATAGTAGAAAGCGGAAGTACTTTAAGAGAAAACAACTTAGTAGTGATCGAAGAATTCATGCCAATATCTGCAAGGTTTTTTGCAAATATTTCAAGCTATAAATTTAAAGAAGATGAAATTAATAAAATGCTTTTGTGTTTGAAAGAGGCAATAAATGATTAAAATACAGTACGCAGATAAGCATACAGCGGAAGAGCTTTTAAAAAGAAATGTGCCGGAAAGTACAACCGTAGATGAGATAGTAAAAGGAATACTTGAAAACGTAAAGAGCAACGGTGATAAAGCGCTGTTGGAATATGCTGAAAAATTTGACCGTGCAAAGCTTAAAATTTTGCAGGTTTCGGCTGAAGAAATTGCAAAAGCTGTTGACGATACTGATGAATACTTCAAAGACACCTTAATGATGGCGAAAGCCAACATTGAAGAATATCACAGGCAACAGCTTAAGCAAGGTTATGAGATAAAAAAAGAAAACGGCGTTGTTTTAGGTCAAAGAGTTTTACCTCTTGAAAAAGTGGGCATTTATGTACCCGGCGGTACTGCATCATACCCAAGTACTGTTCTTATGAACGCCATTCCGGCAAAAATTGCAAACGTAAAAGAAGTAATTATGGTAACCCCTCCTAATAGCGACGGCGTAATCGCTAATGAGATATTGACTGCCGCATATATAGCAGGTGTTGATAAAATCTTCAAGATAGGTGGCGCAGGTGCTGTTGCGGCTTTGGCATACGGTACCGAAAGTGTTCCAAAGGTTGACAAAATAGTAGGTCCTGGTAATGTCTTCGTTGCCACCGCTAAGCGTATGGTTTTCGGCACTGTTGACATTGATATGGTAGCAGGCCCCAGCGAAGTGCTTATTGTTGCAGACAATAGCGCAAACCCTGTATATGTGGCAGCAGATTTGTTAAGCCAAGCGGAACACGATAAGCTGTCATCTTCTTTCCTGATAACAGATAGCGAAAGTTTGGCAAAAGCTGTTTCTGACGAGCTTGAAAGGCAGATTCCTGTGCTTGAGAGAGCAGAAATAGCAAGAACAGCCATTGACGATAACGGTAAAATTATTGTTGCTTCCGATATTGATGAAGCGTTGGACTATGCCAATAAATTTGCACCGGAGCATTTGGAGCTTGCGGTAGAAGACCCGTTTTCGCTTTTGCCTAAGGTTGTAAACGCAGGCAGTGTATTCCTTGGCCATCATACGCCCGAGCCGATGGGTGACTATTTTGCAGGTCCTAACCACACACTTCCGACTAGCGGCACTGCACGTTTTTCAAGCCCCCTTGGCGTTGACGATTTTATTAAGCGTACAAGTTATTTGTATTACACTGAGGAAGCGCTAAGCTTGGTTTCCGAGCGTGTTGCGGATTTTGCACACAGAGAAGGACTTACCGCCCACGCCAAGAGCATAACAGTACGTGGCAAATAATAAAGGTATCTTGATATGAGTGTTTATTTCTCGCAAAAGCTGTCCGCATTAAAGCCTTATGTGCCCGGTGAACAGCCTACAGATAAAAAATATATAAAGCTTAACACAAACGAATCTCCTTTTCCACCCTCCGAGAAGGTAAAAGAGGCTATCAATGGCGGTGCTATTGAGGATTTGCGTTTGTATTCCGATCCGGACTTAAATGCTTTGTGCTCCGCAATTGCGGGATACTATAATGTTGATAGGGCTCAGGTGTTTTGCAGTAACGGCAGTGATGAGGTTCTAAGCTTTGCATTTTTGGCATGGGGAGATAAAGGTGTCGCTTTTCCCGATATAAGTTACGGTTTTTATCCTGTTTTTGCTGATCTGTACGATCTGCAGGCGAATATCGTGCCGCTAAATGAGGATTTCACCTTGAACTTAAAAGACTTTAACGGTAAAGCCGGTCTTATAGTTTTTGCAAATCCCAACGCACCAACAGGTTTAGCTGTAAGTGTAAGCGAAATAGAAGAGCTTGTTGTTTGTAATCCCGATAGTGTTGTTCTTGTTGATGAGGCTTATGTAGATTTCGGCGCCGAAAGCGCATTGCCGTTAATAAAAAAATATAACAATATTCTTGTTGTTCGCACTTTCTCAAAGTCCAGACAGCTTGCCGGAGCAAGGCTTGGGTATGCTTTTGGATGCAAGGCGCTTGTTGAAGACTTAAATCGCATAAAGTTTAGCTTTAACCCCTATAATGTTAATCGTTTAACTGCTTTGGCAGGTATCGAAGCAATAAAAGACCATGCGTGGTTTAAAGAATGCTCAGAGAAGATTGTTAAAACCAGAGAGGTCCTTATAAAAGCTTTGCAACAACGCGGCTTTTCTGTAACCGATAGCAAAACCAATTTTGTGTTTGCTTCACATCCCTTGTTGCCCAAAGACGCTTTGTATAACGGGTTGAAACAAAACGGTATTTTAATAAGGCATTTTAATAGTCCAAAAATCGTTGATTTCAACAGAATTACAATTGGTACTGATGTGGAAACAGAGAAGTTGATAGAAGCAATTGACCGAATTTTAGAGGAGGTCTGTAAATGAGAAATACTACATTAAGCAGAAAAACTGCCGAAACTGACATCAAACTTACGCTTTGCTTGGATGGAGACGGACGTTCAAATATCAAAACAGGCTGCGGTTTTTTCGATCATATGTTGACTTTGTTTGCAAAGCATGGTTCCTTCGATATTGAGCTTTGTTGCAATGGTGATACAGATGTTGATTATCATCACAGCGTTGAAGATATAGGCATCGTTTTAGGCGGAGCTTTTAAAACGGCACTTGGAGATTGCGCAGGTATTAAGCGTTACGGAAGTATGCTTTTGCCCATGGATGAAGCGCTTGTTTTGTGTGCCTTGGATATTTCGGGAAGAAGTTATTTGCAAATGAAACTGCCTATTCCTACCCAAAAGGTCGGCGACTTTGATACAGAGCTTGTAAATGAATTTTTTGTTGCGTTTTGCAGAAGCGCAGGTATAACTCTGCATTTACGTTTGATGGATGGTACGAACAGCCATCATATAATAGAGGCAGCTTTTAAAGCTTTTGCCCGAGCAATGAAAGATGCTGTTACCGTAGTAGGGACTGCGATACCGAGCACAAAGGGAATTATATAGATTTATGAACAATAACACAACTGCCATTATCGATTATGGTGTAGGAAATTTATTCAGTTTGAAATCGTCCTTGAAATATTTGGGCGCAGACGTAATAATCACAAATAAACCCGAGGAATTGCTTTCTTCGGCACGCATAATTTTGCCCGGCGTAGGCGCTTTTGAGGATGCAATAAAGAAGCTGAGAAACAGCGGAGTTGATAAAACAGTAATGGAATGCGCCGAAAACGGAAAGCCCTTGCTGGGGATTTGCCTCGGTATGCAATTGCTGTTTGAAAACAGTTATGAGTATGGATTTCATAAGGGATTGGGCTTAATTCCCGGTTCCGTGGTTTCGTTAAAGGATAAAATTGCCGACACGCTGAAAGTTCCCCATATCGGATGGAACTGCCTGAGTTACAAGGAAAACGACAAGCTGTTCAAGTATTTACAAGGTAGGGCTTATGCCTATTATGTGCACAGCTATTACGCAGATACCCTCGAAGAGTATGTAATTGCACACAGCGAATAATATATAAAGGTTACGGGTGCTGTTAGAATCGGTAATGTTCTGGGTACGATATTTCTTCTCTAATATAGTGCATAGCTTGCGGTGATCATGTTAAAAGCCTTCTGCGAAGAGGTGTA
>JAZSIW010000071.1:0-19724 GCA_045534025.1 Eubacteriales bacterium
CCTAAGACCGCTTGGCCTCCGACTTGGCTGTTACCCACCGAGCGTAACACCGATGCGCACATATTGTACGCCATTGTGGTAATCATACCGCAAAGTATAAAGCTAAGGTATACCTTTGCATCGCATTTCAAATTTTCCGGCACCTTCATAAGCACCATAAGCGGATTTATAAAGCTTATACCTATAAGGCTGAAAAAAGCAACGGCCGTAAAGTTTATGCACAGCATGCTTGCAATGGTGCGCTTCATCATTTGCTTGTTGTTTGCGCCGTACATACGTGCAACGGTAATGGCACAGCCGTTGTTAAGCCCATTGGCAATACCCATAAGAATACCGAAAACGGAAGAGACCGAGCTTATGGCAGCAAGTGCATTGTCGCCCAGCTTCATGCCTACAATCTTCATGTCGGCTATGTTATAAAATTGCTGAAAAATCTGGCCCAAAAACATAGGCACGGCAAACAGCAGCAATACCTTTAAGGGATTGCCGGCAGTCATGTCGTGCTTCTTCAACGATTTTGTCATATACACATTCGCTTTCCGTTACAGTAAACTTTGTAGTATGATAACATTTTTATGCAGTTTAGTCAACAACAAAAATATGCGATTCCTCCCATAAGCGCCCCTTGAAACAGCTTTGCCGCAAAGCATGGCTTAAGGCTTAGCTCTCCTCCGCTTGCGGCGGCGGCTTGAAAAAGTATGCTAAACCCCGAAAACCCCAAAAGCACAGCAGCTTCTACAATTGATTTACAGTTTGCAATCCCTGCACTTATTTCTAAAAAGCCGCCGATAAATTGTGGCAACATCGTTGCCATACTGCCAAAAAACACCACGCAACCGCAAATAATTACCGAGGAAGCAGAGCTGTTTGCCAAAATTGTACTAAAGGGCTTGGCTTTTGGCATTATTGCCGGTACAAGCCGTCTTTCTTCCCCGCTTAACATCAGCGGCTTAAATACTGCGGCTGTAAGCACCGATACCGCTATATACAGCAACGCAAGCAAGGCACCTGTATTGCCGCCAAGTACACCGCCTGTAAAACTTATAATAAACGAAACGGATGGCGTGCAAGAAAATGTGCACAAATATTCTGCCTGTTTTTTGCTTATGGCTCCGTTGCGGTAAAGCTCAGCGGCGGTAAGCGGTCCCAACGGTACTCCGCCGCACAACCCCAAAAGCAACACTGTAGCTTCCGTCCCCCACAGCGGCAGACGTCTGCACAATTTGTAAAGCCCCTCTCCTTGGGATACCCAAGCGCCAAGTACCGAAAAAACAAACAGCGACGGAACCACACGTTGACCGCACAAAACAAGGTATTGTCTGCTGCTTTCCGCAAGTGTGTTGCTGTTAAACAGGCAAAAAGCAAAAACTGCGGCGGCAACAAGCGGAGTAAGGGATCTTGTTAAAACCATTTTATCACCAAAAAATTATACGTTTTGTGTTGCATTTTAAGAACGGTCTGCGCATATTCATTTTCATAGAGGTGATGTATGTTGTCGGATAACGTATTTACCGCCCCAAGCTTTGAACTTCATGGCAGGAGGCTTTTAAAAGCACAGGGCGTTATGACCCTTGTGGAATATACCAAGGAGAAGGTTACAATGCTGTGCCGCAGCAGCCGCATCAGCGTGAAAGGTACGGATTTGCAGGTGGCAATGCTTTCTCAGAACCGAGCGGTTATAACCGGTCTTATAAACGGAATAGAGTTCTTTTAAAAAAGGGGGCGCATGGCTTGTACAGAATTATTCGCTTAATAACCGGCTATTTAAAACTGCGACTTAAGGGTGACTGTGTTTTGCAGGCGGTAAGTGTTTTGGCGGAAGAGGGCTTTGTATTAAGCGGCTTTACACCTGTTGAGGAGGGTTATAGTGCAAAATGCTCTGTTTTTGGTGCAGATTCATTGCTTAAACGGCTTGCGGAGTTGGGCGTGGAGACAGAGATAAGTTGCAGAGGGGGATTGCCTTTTCGCTGTATGGGCTATATGCGGCGTGGCGGCCTTTGGTTAGGGCTTGCCTTGGGAATGCTTATAGTTTTTGGTTCTACCCGTGTTTTATGGGACGTGCGTCCGCAATGTGACGGAGATTATGACAGCGCCGCCGTGCTTTCCGATTTGAAGGAGCTGGGTGTTTTTACAGGTGCTTCACTTTATGATATAAATGTGTACGAGGCGGAACAGCGTTTTTTGGTAAAAAACAGCCTGTATTCCGACATATCAATAAACCTGCAGGGAACAGTGGCTAATGTAAAGTTGCGTTTACGCACGGATGCAGAGCATAAGGCAGAGGACAACACGCCCTGTGACATAGTGGCAAAAGAAGCAGGAATTATACACAAAATAACTGCAACCAAAGGCGAGCCTGCCGTAGAAAAGGGTAACACCGTTGCAGAGGGGGATGTGCTTATTAACGGGCTTGTTACGGGCAAACACGGCGGAGAGTACTTGTACCGTGCAACAGGCAGTGCCATGGCTATGGTATACAGAGAATACACGGTGATAATTCCGCTTAAAACCACGGAAAAGCAATATACGGGAAAAACGGAAACCAAAACCCTATATACCGTACTTGGAAGGGAAATACCCCTTTACAAAACCGATTGCACAAGCTTTGCTTACGCGGACAGCCGGGTAAACACGGAAACGATAAGGCTTGCGTCTGTAGTTTTTCCTGTTGTAAAAGAAACCCTTACATACAGGGAATATGTACTTTGTCCTGTTGAAATAAGTGTGGCGGAAGCAAAGGAAAAAGCACTGTCTGCTTTTGATGCGTATTTGGAGAGGGAAGTGGACGGCGAAGTGCAAAGCACAAAGACAGAATGTGTTTACAGCAAGGAACTTGATGCCGTAGTACTTTCTGCTACCGCCGAGGTAATAACGGAGATCGGAGTTGCCAAGGAGATAAGCCCTTTGTCCTGATAGTGTCATTAACAAAAAAGAGCAAATATGCAAGTTTTAAACTTACATATTTGCTTTTTTGTCAGCGGTCGCCATGAAACCTACAGGTTTCATTAGGTCCTGTTATTATGCGGTATAATCAAAAATCTTTTTTGCGTCATTCAGCGGATTATTACCTTCACCTATGCGCAAACCGTCCCATTTGCTTTCTTTAAATGTACAATATACTGTTTCAAGGCTGTCGCAATCTTTAAAAGCGTTTTTACCTACGGAAGATAGGTTGTCGCCTATAACTATGCTTTTAAGGGCAGTACATTTTCCAAAAGCGTCGGACTCTATTCCTGTGACAGAATCAGGAATTTGGTATTTGTTTTTTTGCTTGTTCATTGGATAACAAATAAGAGTAGTTTTGTCGCTGTTAAACAGCACACCACTCTCAGAGCTGTAAAGAGTGTTTTGTTCGCTTATGTTTATATTTTCCAAGGACTTACAGTTATTAAATGCCGACTTGCCAATGTGTTCAACGTTTTTGCCCAAGTCAACGGAAACAAGACTGCCGGCAGAGTCAAAGGCGTGGTCGAATATGCCGACAACACTTTCCGCAAAATGAATATTTTTAATGCCGCTGCTACTGCCAAATGCGTATTTACCCACGATGATAACACCTTCCGGCATGATAAGTGTTTCTAAGTTACTGTTTAAGCAAAAACAGTAACTGTCTATTTCAACAACACCGTCGGGAATTGTATATTCGCTCTCTGTTTTTCCCGAAGGGTAGCAAAGAATTTTTGTTTTATCCTTGCTGAAAAGCACACCGTCAACAGAACAATAGCTTTTGTTGTTCTCACTTACGCTTATGTTTTCCAATACACTTTTAGAATTAAAACAGTCGCTGCCTATATAGCTTACGCCTGCACCTATATTTACCGTTTTAAGGTTATCGCAAAAAGCAAAAGTGCTTTTGCCGAGATGGCTAACGTTGTCGGGAATGCTTATACTTTCAAGTCCGTCGCAGGCGTAAAAGGCGCTGTCTTCAATTGTGGTAAGACGGGAAGGGAACACAAGGTTTTTAAGACCGCTGCAGTAAGAAAACGCGTTTTCACCGATAAAGCCCACGCTGTCCCCTATGCGTATGCCTTCTGCTGCGGTAATGTTGCGGAAAGCGTAACTGCCTATGGAGGTCACTTCGTCACCTATAATTATCCCCTTTATTTGTTCCTTGTGCGCAAACCAATCCTTGGCAGAGTTTTCCTCATAGTTACCGATGGCACCGTTGCCGTTTATTTCAAGCACGCCGTTTTCGTACAAACACCATTTTAACTCGCTTTCGGTGGTACCTGCGTATATTTTCTGTCCCTTAGGGGCATCAAGCAAGTTGTCTGTGCTGTCTTCAGACGTTGCAACACTGTCTTCCGAATTTGTCGTGCCGTTGCTTTTTTTGTCTTCTTTAATTTGCAACATTACCAACACCGTGCTTACGGCGATTATGATAATCAAAGCAAAAAGCACCAATACCAAGCCTATTTTGTTGTTTGATTTGTTCATGATTGAACCTTCCGTTTCTTTAGTTATCGGTTTAAGTATTAATAATCAGATGTTCCTTTAAGCACCAGCCGTGTATATAGTTGCCGCTGTCATCAAGACCCCAGCATTGGACCCATCCATTGCTTTCCGTAAGGTCTGTAACAACTATATTTGCCCCTTCGAGAAAAGCACCCAAGCGTTGGTGACTTGTGCTCGGACCCGAGCGTACGTTAAGTCTTGTACCGCCGCAACGCACGGTTGTTGCATATCCGCACCCAACGTCAAATTCCGCCGTTTTGCCCATATACATAAGCTTTACCGTGTGCAGCCCTGCCTTGCCGCTGTAGCCGCTTGCGGAATAGCCGCTAAGCTCCCTGCTTGTGCCACCGTCAAAAATTCCGTTAAGCCTAAGCCCCGCAAGCGATAACGGCTCGTCAACGGTGTAGATTCGCTTTGTCGGAAGGTAAGCAAGCTGTATTTCTTTAAGTTCAGGCTCTTCCACCGTGACGGTAAAAGAAATAAGCTTTCCGCAGCACGAAACCGTTACAATTTTTGTGCCTGCGTTGCCGCCGATCTCCGTAAAGCTGTAATTGCGGTTAATCAGTCGCATTTGTCCGTTTGTGTATGTAACGGAAAGCATAAAGCCTTCCATATCAAGGGTTTCTCCCATTTTGTACTTAAGTTTATAAGGTGGCGAAAGGATATTAAGCCGTGCAACTTCGTTTACAGGCAGCTTTTCTTCTGTACCTGCTTGGTAGCGCAATATCTGTGTGGCGTCGCCGACGCTTATCTTTCCGTCGCCGTCTACGTCCGCCGCCGTTTTTTGTGCATCCGTAAGCACTGTACTGCTTTCAGCCGCATAGTTAAATACAAGCTCGGCATCTGTGCGGGTAACCTTTCCGTCTCCGTTAACATCGCCTTTCAGTGCGGTAACGGATAGGGGTGCGGCCGCAAAGCAAGCTAATATAACCGCCGTAAGTTTATGCAACGCCTTTTTCACATCCTTTACCCCCTGTTACCCATTTCGTGCAAAGCCGCCAAGGCATCGCCCAAGCCTCCCACGGCATCTATAAGCCCTTCGGAAACAGCACCTGCACCGTCAAGCACTGTTCCTATATCCGTTGTCATCTCATCGGTGGAAAGCATAAGCTGCTTTATGCGTTCCGCCTTTGCGCCGGAGTTTTTAACAATAAAATCAATTATTCTGTCCTGCATTCGCTCAAAATACGCAAAGCTTTGAGGCACGCCGATGACTAAGCCCGTGGTTCTTACGGGATGCAGAGTCATGGTGGCAGAAGGGACTATAAAAGAGCGCTTAGCCGCCACAGCCAGAGGCACGCCGATAGAGTGCCCGCCGCCGAGAATCAAAGAAACGGTAGGCTTTTTCATGCCGGCAATAAGCTCAGCAATGGCAAGCCCTGCCTCCACATCGCCGCCTATGGTGTTGATAAGCACCAGCAAACCCTTAACCGCCGGACTTTCCTCCGCTGCCACAAGGGTCGGGATGCACTGCTCGTATTTGGTGGATTTTGCACCGGCAGGCGCTTCGCAATGACCTTCTATTTGTCCCGCTATTATCAAAGCGTGTATTAACGAGCCGCCGCTTTCCATTGTAACGCTGCCGTACTCACCGGCTCTGTCCGCCGCTTGCTCGGGTACAGCAGGCGGTACACCTGCGTTTTCACTTTCGTTACGGTACATATAAGTCACTCCTTTTATTCTGCATACTGTGACATATTATGACCGTTTTTTCTCATTTTAACACAAGGTGTCATTGTTTTCAAGGAGAAAACGCCATGTTTTGTACTAATTTTATAAAAAACGGATGTAACGGCATTCCGTTACATCCGAATCCTGCTACGAACGCGGTGAGTAGGGGTGTTATTTAGTTTTCAATAACCGTAACGATAAAGCTTGTGGTTTTTCCCTCATAGCTTACGGTTATGGATTTATTGCCTGCCGTAGAAAAATATGTGGGGCTGCAGGTAAATCCGCTTGTAATGTTTTCACTTGTGCCGTCGTTGTAGTTTACTTCTATTATAAGCCCTGTGGGGTTAAGTGTTTCACCTACAAAATACTCGGTATCGTCGGGGGTTTGGTATACTGAAACCGAAATAACCGAAGGCGCTGTAACATCCACAACAAAACTTGCTCTTTTCCCTTCATAAGTAACAATTATGGTTTCTCTGCCAACAGAGCTAAAGGTCGTTGGGGAACAGGTGAATCCGCTTGTTACGCGCTCTGTACTGCCGTCGCTGTGGGTAACCAACAAGGAAAGCCCCGTGGTGTTAAGTCGTTCGCCCACCAAATATTCCGTATCATCGGGCAGGGTGTCCACTGTTACGGAGGAGACAGGCGCGGAAACAACCGTGACGGTAAAGCTTGTTGTTTTGCCGCCGTAGCTTACCGTTATGCTTTTGCTGCCTACGGTAGAGAAGCTTGTGGGAGAGCATGTGAAGCCGCTTGTAATGTTCTCTGTAGTTCCGTTGGCGTAGTTAACCTTTATTTTAAGGCCTGAGGTATCAAGACTGTCGCCGACATTGTATTGGACGCGTGTAGGCAGTGTATTGACAGATATGGAGCTGACGGTTAAATTTTCCACCGTAACGGTAAAGCTTGTTGTTTTGCCGCCGTAGCTTACGGTAATTGTTTTGGTACCGGAAGAACTGAAGCTTGTGGGAGAACATGTAAAACCGCTTGTAATATCCTCGTAGGTGCCGTCGCTGTAGTTAACTTTAAGCTTAAGACCTGCTGTGTTAAGCGATTCGCCCACAAAGTAGTTAAGGTCATTGGGCTTTGTCTTAACAGAAACGGAGGTGACCGTAATGCTCTCCACCGTAACGGTAAAGCTTGTTGTTTTGCCACCGTAGCTTACGGTTACGGTTTTAATGCCTGCCGAGTAAAAGTCGGGCACTTCACATTCAAAGCCGCTTGTAATAACCTCGCTTGTTTCGTTGTTGTAGTTTACCCTTATTTCCAGCCCTGTATGACTGAAGTCATCGCCTACATAATATTGTGTTTTTTCGGGTACGGAGGATACGGAGATAGAGCTTACCTCTATTTCGATAACCTCTACATCAAAGCTTGCCTCTTCTCCCTCATACTTAACTGTTATCGTTTTTGTGCCCGCAGAATTAAAGCTTGGTTGACTGCATACAAATCCGCCCGTCATGGTCTTTGTACTGCCGTCCGAATATTCCACCTCAATACTGAGCCCTTCGGTATTAAGATTTTCACCTACAAAATATACGGTCTTTTCCGGCTGTGTTTCTATTGAAATTTTGTTGATTACCACAGGCGCTGTCGAGGATTCTTCACTTACTTCTTCCTCGCTGCTGCCTACTGCTTCTTCCTCGCTGCTGTCCTCGGCAGAGCTGTAAATGTCGCTGCTTTCCGATATAGATTCGCTTTCCTCGTCGGAGGACAAATCTGTGCTGCTTTCCTCATCGGAGGACAAAGAGGAGTCGCTTTCTTCGCTTTCCTCTTGAGAGGACGATACCGTATCACTGTTGTTCTTTTCGTTATCGGCATCTCTTTGCAACAGGAACCATACCGTCCCCGAGCCTGCGATAAAAATCAACAGCCAGGCCACAACGACCCATATCCACGCTTTGTTTTTCTTTGGCTTTTTACTGCCGTTAAATTTACTTGATATATCTGACGGGATTTGCTGATTGTAATTGTTCATAGGCGCCCCTTTATACCGTAATTATTAAACTTATATATCCGTAAGTTAATTTCAGTATATCACACATATTTGCATTTTGGAATAGGTTTTTGGCATTTTTTAGACAAAAATGGGACAATTTTTGACAATACGGCAATTGAGTGATATAATAAATGCCGTAAGAGGGTAATATTTTCAATGGAGGAATAATGAAAACCATTACTATTACCGTAAAAGAAAAAATAGCTAAAGCAGAAGAGGATGCCTTTATCGTTTGCGGCAACAGCGATATTAAGGCGTCCTTTGTTTTTGACGATGAATGGAATGCGGCGGGCACAAAAACGGCGGTGTTTGTAACATCGGACGGTACTGCATATTATGCAGAGATAGCAGATAACTGCTGTGACGTCCCCGTGCTGTACGGCACTGCTTATGTAAAAATCGGCGTTATCTCGGCTTCTGTGTTTACCAGCACTGCCGCTACGGTTGCCTGCAAGGCGGCTGTTACAGACGAGGCGGAAACAGATGGCAGTATAAGTCAAAATCAGTACCAGTCTCTTTGCGAAATAATAGACAACCGCTTTCCCAAGGGCGGCGCGGTAGGCGAAATTCTTATCAAACAAAGTGACGGCGATTATGATGCGGCGTGGGGAACATCCGACATGTACTGCAAGACAGGGGATGTGTTTACCAGGGAAGAGCAATTGACGCTTTTACAGTCTAAAGCCCCAAAGCGTAATCTTATTACAGATACAGCGGAAGTCGTTGTCATGAGCGATCTTGAGGATTATCTGCTTTCCGATGTATCCAAAGTTCATTTTCTTTGCGAAAACCCGCTTGCTGTCAAATGCAACATTATGTTAACCACTGCGTCTGAGGGAGAAATTTCTGTAAGCTTTGAGGGGCTTACGGCATACAGCGGCCCTGAACCCGAACAGGCGGGCAACGGCGAAACTTGGGAGTTTGACATCCTTCACGGCAGATGCATAGGAAGGAAGTGGGCATAAATATGAGTTCCCGTCGCCGCCTGCTGATGCTTGAGAACACGTTACCCCTTGAGTACATATTGCGTACTAATATTTCCTGTAACGGCTCCGTTTATTTTAATACCGGTTATCTTGTCCATTCTTCAGACAGGATAGAGTGCCGCGCAAGAGTAGCCACAGCGCAAAAAAACGGTATCTTTGGGGTGGAATCATTATCGGGTAACAGCTTTTATTTACTTAATGATGGCGAAACTGCCATTGTAGGACACGGAGATTTAACAGCAGAGCGCCAAAACTGTATATCAACCAATATCAGCGACTTTGATTTCCACAACAGTGGATTAAGCGTGGATAGCACGGTATTGATTACACCTTTTTCAAATAAGGTGTTTAAAAGCGGATTGCCGCTTTTTATAGGGGCAATTAACAAAGACGGCACTCCTTATGCTTTTCAAAGAGGCACATTTTTTCATCTGAAAATATATACGGCAAACGGTGAGCTTGCAAGAAGCTTTGTGCCTTGTACCAGAAAAAGTGACGGGGAGCAAGGATTATACGAGCTGGTGTACCAAAGGTTTCACTCCAAGATTTCCGTATAGGGGGTGAACAAGGCTGAAGAACGAAACGATAAAAACGACTGTTGTTTACGGACTTGCCGTATTAGGCAGTATTACAAAACGGCTTGCATTACCTTTTTGTGTACTGTGCGTTCTAATGGCGGCAGATTACCTGACAGGCATTATAAAAAGCAAACAGTTGAACACTGTCTGTTCCCGCACGGGACTAAAGGGCATATTGAAAAAGCTGGGATATGTAGCCGCAGTAATAGCGGCGGCAGGGGTGGATTATACGGTTTACTGTATCTCGCGCAGTATTGGAGAAAGCGCCGACTTTAAGCCTGTATTCATGCTGTTGCTTATGTTTTGGCTTATTATTAACGAGTGCATAAGCATACTTGAAAACCTAAGTGCCATCGGTGTGCCTTTGCCGGGCTTCTTACTAAAGCTTGCGAAAAGCCTTAAAAACAATGTGGAGAAGAAAGGAGATGAGAATATTGGAATATAAAAGCTACCGTGTGTATCTTTCTCCTGCAAATCACTATAAAAGGTACGTTATAGACGGTTATACCGAAAAAGAACAAATGGATAAGCTGGCAAGCATGCTTGCCTTGGAGCTTGGAAAATATGAAGGTATCGAAACGGTGCTTACCTCTGTGTATGACGTGGACAGAAGCTATACAGGAAGACCCGAAGACGCACTGCGCCAAAACTGTGATATATATGTTGCGCTTCACAGCAACGGTGGCGGCGGCAGGGGTGCTTGTGTGTTCTATCATCCCGATTATCCGCTTTCCAAAGCTCTTGCTCTGGCTATAGTAAAAGCTTTGAACGCCGTGTGCCCCATAAAAAGTAACAGGGCGGTACAGCCTGCCATATATCCGTGGAGCTATACCGAATGGAACTTCGGTGAGCTGCGGGAGCCTGCAAGCTATGGCATGGCACCCGTGCTTATAGAGCATGAATTTCATGATACCGTGGACGGTGCACGCTGGCTTATCGAAAGCCTTGATACTATTGCTAAAGCGGACGCCTCCGCTATTGCGGAGGCTCTTGGACTGAATAGAAAGCCAATCCTTGGGGACATAAACGGTGACGGAAAAGTAAACAGCCTTGATGCGGCGGCCGTCCTTCGTTACGATGCAGGTTTGCAACAGTTTACGGATAAAGAAAAAGCCGCTGCCGATATAAACGGCGACGGTATAGTAAACAGTCTTGATGCGGCGGCAATTCTCCGTCGTGATGCAGGGCTTGAATAGATAAAGGGAAAGGGGCGACCGAAAATCGCCCCTTATTTTTTAGGTATGTTCTTTGTATTGGCAAAAGCTTTCTTTTCTTGCGTTGTCTTTTGCTAAAAGTATGTTGGATATGAAAGCAAATGCTACTTCCTTCTCTCCAAAATTAAGCTTGAGTGCGGCACTGCCTCCGGGATAGCAAACGCAAAGAAAGGTTTTTTTGCATAAGAAATACAAAAGGACAAGAACGCCGTAACCTACAATAGGTATAAGTGCCGGTTCGATGCGTCCGTTAAATATTGCAAAAAAGGAATAGAAAAACACCGGTATTACACCAATATACAGTAAAATCTTAAGCAAAAGAGAATCACGGTGAACATACCTGACAGCAGTTATATCTTCCACGTTCACGGTCAACTGTTCTTCAATACAGTCAAAACCGTTGCTTATGGAGTACAAGGTGCCTTTTACGTAATAACGTCTGTCTGTAAGTATGGCAAAGGTGCGTTGTATGCGCCCGTTAAGAACAAAAGAAGATGCGGCAGAGTTTCTGAATACTTGTATAACTTTTTCGTTTTTGTCAATCAGCGCTTCTTCAATGTTGCTTGAAACTTTAACAATGGGCATACCGCAGTTGGGGCAATAATCTGCTCCGTTTGAGCATTCGTAGTTGCAATTTCTACAATGAGCCATTTTATACCTCCGTAATTTTGTAATTGGTGCGGAGCGTCTAAACGTACCTCCTTTGTCGCTGGCTCACACCCTTTATCTCCGCAAAATAAAAAGTGCGTCAACCGAAGTTAACGCACCGAAAAACGCAAACCCCGATTGTCGCTACACAAAATCGAAGATGAAAAGGGATATAAGCCATATTCACCTAAAATGGAATTTGCAATTTTACCAAATCCTATTAAGATGAGTATAACCAAAAAAGGGTACAAATATCCCTGTTGAAAATACCCCGTTTTGTTGTTGTTCGATTTGTGTAGCATCTAATTATACCACAGCAAAAAACAAATATCAAGCAAAAAGTAAAAAGACGCCCATACATACGGCGACCGATGGTTAAACACAAATGAAGCGTTGTATATTCTTTTTGCTTTTTATATGATGCAGGTGTTTTTACAACGAAGTTATCAACAAATTAAAAAAAGCACCCCAAAGGGTGCTTTTTTTGGAGCTGGTAGTGGGATTTGAACCCACGGCCTATTGATTACGAATCAATTGCGCTACCCCTGCGCCATACCAGCATTAAGCATAGGCGGGAAGACGTTTTTTGATGTTTACACAGCAAAAAAATCAATCGGTAAGCCCACGTCCGAAGCAAATTATAACATAGTAAAACTCTTTTTGTCAAGCCCTATTTTAATCTTTGCTCACAGCGCGAAGAACTACTACATATTATATAACATAATTCGTTGTTGGAGGAAGTTATGTCTACTAACAAAGTTGCTGTAATAGGCGGTGACCGCAGACAAGCGGTTATTGCCGCCGCCTATGCCAAGGAGGGGCGTGAGTGTGCGGTATATGCCTTGGAAGGGCTGGATACGGGCGGCGCCACTAAAAGCATTGACCTTGCAGGCGCATTAAACGGCGCCTGTGCCGTAGTTTTGCCCCTGCCCGTAAGCCGTGACGGCAAGCTCGTCAACGCACCTGCCGCCGAGGACGCACCAAGATTGGATGAAATAGAGGCGCTTTGCCCGACCGACACCATAATACTTGGCGGAATGATAAAGCCTGAGGATTTTCCCTCCCACAGGGTACGTGACTACTATGCGGGGGAGGATTTGAAGTTGTACAACACACTGCCCACGGCGGAGGGTGCTTTGGCAATCGCCATGAATGAGCTGCCCACCACCGTACACGGTACAAAGACCCTTGTTTTGGGCTTCGGTAGAGTAGGTAAGGCGCTGGGATTTTTGCTCAGGGGGTTTGGTGCGGATATTTGGGTAGCCACCCGTAACAGCACAGAGCGTGCCGTTTGCGAAATTATGGGCTTTAACACGGTGGATTACCCGCAGCTTGTCCACATCCTGCCCGAATTTGGACTTGTATTTAATACCGTGCCGAAAATTATTCTTAACAGAGAACTGCTTGAAAAAATAGGCGACGGTGTCCCTGTCATAGATTTAGCAACCCACCCGGGCGGGGTAGACGCAGCCGCCGCCAAGGAACTTGGCAAAAAGCTTATCTGGGCGCTGTCTCTGCCCGGTAAAGTAGCACCCGTAACCGCAGGGGAATACATTAAAAAGGCAATAGATAATATTATGGAGGAGGAGGGGCTTTTATGATAGCTTTTGCGTTTTGCGGCTCGTTCTGCACCCACAAAAATGCGGTAGAACAATTGCAGGAGCTGGTATTTTCCGGCTATGAGGTGCTGCCCGTGTTTTCGGAAAAGGTGCAGCACACCGATACCCGCTTCGGTAAAGCGCGGGATTTAATACAAGAGGTGGAGAGCATTTGCGGCAGGGAAGGGGTGAAGACCCTTGCCGAGGCGGAAAAGCAAATAACAAGCGGCGGCATAGACTGCGTTATAGTTGCACCCTGCACGGGGAACACCTTGGCAAAGGCGGCGCTTGGTATAACCGACGGCGTGGTAACAATGGCAATAAAAGCCCACTTGCGCAACAAAAAACCGGTGCTTATCGCCTTTGCTTCAAATGACGCTTTAAGCGGAAATCTTAAAAATATAGCGGCGATGCTGGAGAAAAAGAATGTGTACTTTGTACCCCTGAAGCAGGACGACCCAGTTAAAAAGCCAAGCTCCTTGGTTTGCGATTGGGAAAAGCTCCCCGCCGCCCTTGAAGCCGCTACTCAGGGCAAACAGCTCCATCCGCTTATAGTTGTGTAACCACCCCACGATATAAAAAGGGAAGCCAAAACGGCTTCCCTTTATTGCTTTTGCGCTTATTGTTGTATCAATCCTGCATCGTATCTCAGTATCCACGCCGCATCAAGGCTGTTGATCTCTCCGTCAAAATTGCAGTCACCCATTTTAACTGCGTCATAGGAACCTTCGTCCCATTGAAGCGGCATCCTTGTACCTAAGGTATAAATGTCAGAAGCTCTTAGATATCCGCCCTCATAGGCTTCACCAAAGGTATAAAACTGACCGTCTTTATATGCAAACGCTTCTTTAAGTACGCCGTACACAAAGCCGTGGCTTCCCACCCAAACAGTTTGATACGCAGGAATTTCAGGATAATTATCTTCCATAAATACTATTTCACAACCGTTTACATTGCCGTAATACTTGGATATCCGCACGTCATCAATCGTAGTTTCCCAAACGCTTGTACCGCCTTCGGTGTTACCCAAGTGATTAGTCCAATAATCGTTGCGTATGCAATCCACGGTTTCTTCATCGGGTATTTCCAACGGCTCGGAAACAGGTACGTATTCTATTAAATCTGCATCGAATTTAAGAACAAGTGCCGCATCAAGACTGTTGACAACCCCATCACCGTTAACATCACCTATTTGTGGGGCGGGGATGTCGTCAGGGTTAGGCCTTTCCATTTCAGGTGCGTCAGGCTTTTCGAATGGCGACACGTAATCATAATCCAAAACGATTGCATATACTTTTGACAACGAAGCGAAAGCCCGTATTCCTTCCTCATCGGTATTTACCCAAAGTTCATATTCGGTATTGTCATATTTTTCAATTTCAAAATCAATAACAGCGGAACATTGCTCAACAAATTGGTTTAGCTGTTGCTCGTATATGATATTGGATACCCTATCATACCACTGCAGATAGGATTCCCCAGGGAGATAAGGTGTCTCTTCCAATAGTTCATCAAGACCGGTCCAATCGTTGTGCAAAGCAAGACCAATACAAAATATATAGTCGTCAGGCGCATATTCAAATTCTTCAAGCAAAATGGGGTCTATCTTTCTCTCCCACGCAGTATTGTTTATAACTGTATTTTCATCCGCAGTTTCTTCGTTAGTTATTACGCTAAGCTCTTCGGCGCTAACTGCCGCAAACGAATAAATTGCTGTTGCAAACAAAAGCAGTATTGAAATAATTATAGCAAGTTTTTTCATATTATCAGTCCTTTCGTGTGGGGGATTGTGGGTGCTAAAGAAGCGTCACATCATAATTTGCGTCATATTGTAGGATTATTGAGGAATCCAAGCTGTTTACTACTCCATCCTTGTTAACGTCAGCAACAAACTGTTGCTCAGGAGTTAGCGAGGTTAAATTAGAGCCATATTGCAAAACGATCGAGGAATCCAGGGAATTAGTAATACCGTCCCCATTTACATCTCCAGGGCGCCACTTTAGCCAAGTTACATAAGCATATACTTGACTGGAAAAAAGATTGTTTACATCGATTTTGTATTTGTAAACACCGCCTTGTCCTTTTGGAACTGTAAATTCAATTATTTCCACATTGTTTTTGTTAGAATCAGAAGTGGCGACAATTGTATTTTGTGATGACTTAAGCAAAGAAAGCTTTAAATCGTCTATTTGTCCTAAGACCGTAGGGAACGTTTCGGTATATCTGTAGAAGGTCAAGACCAAGCGAATTTTTTCACCTGCACTAAGAGACGTTATATTACTGTTAACACTAGTATTGCTTGTAAAAAGGAATTCGCTTGTAGCGGTGTTTTGTCCTCTTGCAACGTTAACCGCAATGGCTGCATTGACTAACCCTGCACCACTTACCTCTCGCATATAATTGCTCACAAAACTGTCATCGATAATATATGCAGCAGTGTTATCTCTATCAGATTCGATTTTGCTGTATTCTGTTGCTGACAACAGCATAGATTTTACTTTTTTTGAAGAGCCATTTCCTTTTAAGGTTGGGTCAGCTTCCATCATTTGCGCTATTATCCCCGTTATTATGGGAGCAGAAAAGCTTGTGCCCGTAACAAATTTTACATTGAGATCGCGTTTTACTACACCGATCGATGTTCCGGGAGCTACAAGATCGGGCTTGTTGGGGAGATATGTTTCGTCTAAATAAGAGGATCCTTTTTGAGAAATAAATGGGTGAGAATCGGAGACGGTTGTATCTGGCTTTTTTTGAGCATTTCCCACTGTAATTGCATTCACGGATTTTGCCATATTGGGTATATAGCGATTGCTGTTTTCCCCGTCTATATTTCCTGCTGCAACAACCACTATGATACCAGTGTTTATAATGAATCTGTCAATTGCTCTGTCCCATGTGCTATAGCCATCGTCTCGTCCCATGCTTGCACTGATATTAATTACATTGCATCCAATCTGCGCCAAATCATTCAATGCTGTTGTAACATTATTGGTTAATTGAATTTTAGTTTGATAAACCTTAGCCTTGGGAGCAACGCCCTCATAAACATTACCATCGTTGCCTTCAATTGCTTGCCCAACGATTATACTTGTAACCCACGTTGCATGGTCTGCTATATCGCCTGCAGCTTGATTATTATAATCATAATCGTTAACAAACGCTTCGCCGTCGTTCACAGTGCGATGCAGAATTTTTGCTTGGTTTCCCGCTATGCTTTCCAGTTGTGGGTTTGAGGTGTCAAAAAATCCTCCTCCGAATTCCAAAATACCAACAGTTACGTCTTCACCTTTATAACCAGTCCCGTTATTGTATCTGTTGCTTTTTGTACCCGTGTTTTCGTCTGCGTTTATTTGGTGAAGGCTTTCGTCGCTACAAGGTATCAATTCTTCGCTTATAAACAACGCAATGTCCTCAACCTCACTTAATTTAGCATATGCCAATATTTCCTGCTTTGTTGCCTCAATAATAATATATGGAGTATAGTTACTAAAACTTATAATTTTTCTGCTTTTAGTATTTACATACTTATTTACAAAGGCAGAATTCATCGCTTTGTATTCACGCTTTACAATAGCTCGTCTTGCAAGGTTGTATTCGTCCATCATTTCACTGACAGCACTTCTGACTATAGCGTCATCCATACTTAGCGTAGTTCTTGCGTTGGTGGCAACAGGACCTGCCGTTTTTGACTGTATATTGCTTATAATTACAGGTAATTTTTCCGCCTTAAAGCGGTCCGAGTTTTCATAAATTGCCGGATCCATACCCTTTTCTACACGTAGTTCATCGTTGATGGCTTCGTGGTCTACCGTGTCAACAAGCCAAAGCCATATCGGTATAATGTCCGTGTCTGTTTTTGTTTCCATTTCAGCCCAAAGCTCGTCACCTATCTTTTCGCGCCAAGAGGAAACTATTTTATTTGCACTTGCATCGCTGTTGCCGTATGCTTGTTGTGCCCCCAAGGGAAATATGAATACTGCGCATAGCAATAAAGCAAGCGCGCTCTTTATACTGTTTTTAATAATGCTTTTATACATAAATATATCCTCCAATACTATAAAATTCTCAAAATTGCAAATGGAATGAAAAATGTTTGTGAATATATTTTATGCCATCCCCCCTTTTCAAATAATGTATTGTACTTCTGCGACCATTTTTGCCACACCTCCCTCAAAAAGATTAAAATTATTGCTATTACACTAATATTATAAAGAGTTATAACGCGATTGTCAACAAAAAAACATCCAAAATGCGTGTTTTCGTGAAAATTTACAAAATCGCAAACTAGTTTTTGTCAAAACTAAATAATGGGCAAATATGCAAAATACGCTATAGTGTATAAAAAGGGAAGCCAAAACGGCTTCCCTTTGCACTTTTATGCCTTTAATTATATGTCTTCGCCTTCTCCGCACAACCAATCCATAGATACGCCCAAAGCCTTTGCTAAAACCTTTAACTCTGCATCACATACGTGGCGCTGATTTTTCTCTATGCGTGAGATTATAAGCGGAGTCATATCCATCCCCATAAACTGTATCTTCCTTGCAAGGTCGTCCTGCGTCATAGGCGGCTTTTGCAAAGCACGTCCCAACCGAACACGGTCCGCACAAATATTGCCTTTAATTAAAAACATACTTTTTGCCACCCTGCGTTCCTCCAACATCTATTTTTAAATACCGGTATCCTGTGTATTGATTTTATCCAAAGTTTAGATATAATACCGAATAGACAAGATATTAAATATCTACTATAGATATGGAGGCGTAATAATTTTGGTTTGTACGTTTATCGGACACAGGGACGCACCTTGGATGCTGAAAGAAAAACTGGAAAGCGTTATAACAGAGCTAATCGTAGATAGAAAAGTTGATACGTTTTATATAGGAAATCACGGCGCTTTCGATAAAATAGCATTGTACGTTATAAAAAGGTTGAAAACTAAATATCCGCACATAAATTACTATACGGTTGTTGCATATTTGCCTCAAAATACGGAAGTGTCTAATGGGAATACTTTGTTTCCGCAAGGATTAGAGTTGGTACATCCTCGCAACGCAATAAATGTACGCAATAAATGGATGATAGAGAATTCGGATTTTTTAGTTTCTTATGTGATTTACAACTTTGGCGGTGCGGCAAAAATTAAGCGATTGGCTGAGAAAAACGGAAAAATTGTTATAAATCTTCTATAATCACAGTGCTTTACAGAAACAAGTGTACAGCGGGCCGCGGCTTCGGATAAAGCAATAATTATACAAAAATAGGAAGGAAGCCAATTTTGGCTTCCTTCTTAAAAAACGTAAAGAAATCAATTCTTGCCTTTGCGGAAATTTTACCTTTTAGATTAATAAGCAACGCCTTGAGCTTTCATAGCTTCAGCAACCTTAAGGAAGCCTGCGATGTTAGCGCCTGCAACCAAGTTGCCTGCACAGCCGTATTCAACGGATGCGTCATAAGCTGCCTTGTATATGCCCTGCATAATGCCGTGAAGCTTTTCGTCAACTTCATCAAAGCTCCAAGACAGACGGATGGAGTTCTGGCTCATTTCCAAGCCGCTGGTAGCTACGCCGCCTGCGTTTGCAGCCTTTGCAGGACCGAAGGGGATACCTGCGGACTGGAATACTTCAACTGCTTCGGGAGTGCTGGGCATATTTGCGCCTTCTGCCACATATTTAACGCCGTTTGCAACAAGTGCCTTTGCGCTTTCGCCGTCAAGCTCGTTCTGGGTAGCGCAGGGAAGAGCCACGTCACAGGGAACAGTCCAAATACCCTTGCAGCCTTCGAAGTACTTAGCGCCTTCAACTCTTGCTGCGTATTCCTTAATCCTTGCACGTTCAACTTCCTTAATCTGCTTAAGCACGTCAAGGTTGATGCCGTTTTCGTCCACGATATAACCGGCAGAGTCACACATAGCTATAACTTTACCGCCAAGCTGGGTAGCCTTCTGGCAAGCGTAGATAGCAACGTTACCGGAACCGGAGATAACAACCTTCTTGCCTTCGAAGGAGTCGCCTGCAGCCTTAAGCATCTCGTTTGTGAAGTAGCAAAGACCATATCCTGTAGCCTGTGTTCTTGCAAGTGATCCACCGTAAGTAAGTCCCTTACCTGTAAGTACACCTGTGAACTCGTTTCTGATTCTCTTGTACTGCCCGAACATATAGCCGATCTCTCTTGCGCCTGTACCGATATCACCGGCAGGAACGTCAAGATCTGCACCGATGTGTCTGCATAGCTCTGTCATAAAGCTCTGGCAGAAACGCATAATCTCTCCGTCGCTCTTACCCTTGGGATCAAAGTCTGATCCGCCTTTACCACCGCCCATAGGAAGTGTTGTAAGGCTGTTCTTGAATACCTGTTCAAATCCAAGGAACTTGATAATTCCAAGATATACTGAAGGATGAAGTCTGATTCCGCCCTTGTAAGGTCCGATTGCTGAGTTGAACTGCACTCTGAAGCCACGGTTTACCTGTGTCTTGCCGTTGTCATCAACCCAGGGCACACGGAACATAATCTGTCTCTCAGGCTCTACAATTCTATCGAGAACGCCTGCTTCAACAAGGTCAGGTCTCTTTTCA
>JAZSIW010000110.1:0-2432 GCA_045534025.1 Eubacteriales bacterium
AGTATGTAAATTGTAAACTTTTTCATCGTTCCACCTCACACCTTTTCCGGAACATATTTACCGAGAAGACCGGCAGGACGTACCAACAGAACGACTATAAGAACAGCAAAAACAACCGTGTTTGCCAACTGTGTAGAAATATATGCTTTTGCAAGAGACTCGATTATTCCCAAAAGAATACCTCCGAGGAATGCACCGGGAATAGAACCTATACCACCGAAAACTGCCGCTGTAAACGCCTTAATACCGGGCATAGAACCGGTGGTAGGCATAAGGGTGGGATATGACGAACAAAGGAGTACGCCGGCGACGGCAGCCAAAGCCGAACCAATAGCAAAAGTAAAGGATATGGTCTTATTAACGTTTATACCCATAAGCTGTGCGGCAGCCTTGTCCTCCGAGCAGGCTCTCATAGCCTTCCCCATTTTGCTCTTGCTTGTAAAAATTGTCAGTGCTATCATTATTATAACGCACACAATGACGGTCAACATAGATATGTAGGTTATGGGCAGCTTTCCGTCAAAAAGCTTCCAGGTTCCCTCTATAACGGGAGAATACACCTTCGGGTTTGCTCCCCATATAAGCAAAGCCGAGTTTTGAAGAAAATATGATACGCCTATCGCCGTAATAAGCACGGCGAGAGAAGGTGCAGAACGCAGCGGCTTGTACGCCAATCCTTCTATTATTACACCCAATACCGTACACACGACCATAGCGAGAAGAATTGCAGCCCACGTCGGAAGCTTTAGGGACGTCATGGTGAGCAGACTTATATATCCGCCCACCATTATTACGTCGCCGTGTGCAAAGTTCAGCATCTTCGCAATACCGTACACCATTGTGTAACCCAATGCGATAATGGCATAAACGCTTCCGAGGCTTATTCCGCTGATCAAGTAGGAAAGAAATTCCAACATTAGAATTGCACCTCGTGAAATACTTTTTTGTTTAGTCTCTTTTGTTTAAAACTTAAAAATGTTTGTTTAAATTATTCTGCTGCGGATACGTAAACGCCGTCTTTAATTACAACAGCAGTAGGCATCTTGTTAACTTCACCCTTATCGGACCAAGTCATATCCTGACCGGTAAGTCCGTCAAAAGAGAGTTCCTTTATAGCCTTTACAAGTGCGTCGCAAAGTTCAGCTCTTGTCATATCCTTGTTGCAGTTACCCTTTTCGTAAGCAGCCTTTACAGCGTAGATACAGTCGTATCCGTCTGCTGCGAACTGGTTTGGAATCTCACCGTGAAGGTTCTTGTACTTTGCAACGAAGTTCTTGGTAAGATCGTCTTCAGCGTCTGCGGAGAAAGGAGTAAGAACCATTACGCCCTCTGCAAGGCTGATATCAAAGTTATCCATTGTAAGGATACCGTCCATACCGTCAACGCCGAAGAAGGTAGGAGCATAGTCCATAGCCTTTGCCTGAGCGAAGATAACGGATGCGGGCTGATAGTAAATGGGAAGGAAGATAAGGTCTGCCTCTGCAGCCTTAGCAGCAGTAAGCTGTACGGAGAAGTCGGTAGCTGTATCAGCAGTAAATGTACCCTCGTATACGATGTTAAGATTCTTTGCAGCAGCTTCGGTAGCGAAGGTGTCTCTGATACCCTGAGAGTAAGCGTCGTCGTTTCTGTAGATAACGGCTATCTTCTTGTCAGCCATGTTAGCTGCAATGTAGGTAGCGGAACCTGTACCCTGGTTGGGGTCGGTGAAGCAAAGCTGGAACATATTGTCCTTATCCTTTGTTACATCAGTGGAAGATGCGGAAGGAGTGAGAGCAAATACACGGTCCTCGAAGATCTTTGCGGATACGGAAATACAGGGGGTGGTGGTAACGGTACCAACGAGAATGTCCATGCCCCAGTCCATAAGCTTGTTGTAAGCGTTTACGGAGGTTTCTGCTACGTTTGCGTCATCCTGGAAATTGAACTCGATCTGCATACCGCCGATACCGCCTGCGGCATTGATCTCATCAACAGCGATCTTGCAGCCGTTCATAACTGCCTGACCGTAAATTGCAGCGTCACCGGTAGTAGGACCGATTCCGCCGATCTTAATTGTGTTGCTGTCGTCTGAATTACCGCAGCCAACAAAGAGAACGGCACACATTACAACAGCAAGAATAAGAGCGAGAATTTTTTTCATTGTCTTTTTCTCCTTTTTGTAAAAAAATATATATCAAGCCCTTCTCATAGGCTCGAATACGAATTTATTTTGCGAATGTACCAAAAATACGGTAAACATCACCGAGGATGTATAAATATATAAGTATATCGTTTATTTTAACACCGTTTGTAGGAATTGTCAATAGTAACAAAAGATTTTGTTAAATTTGTACATATCAGTATACTGCATACGCACTTTCTGTTTCTACTATGGCGATTTTTAACTGAAATTCCGCTTTCTTTACCAAAATATCATTTTTTGGAAAAAGTTG
>JAZSIW010000055.1:0-9169 GCA_045534025.1 Eubacteriales bacterium
TACTTCCCGATGAAACGCCCCTTTTCAGATACATAGAAGGGATAATGCGGGAAGAAGCGGAAAAATACGGCTATGGAGAAATTCGCACGCCAACCTTTGAAAACACAGAGCTTTTCGTAAGAGGCGTAGGCGATACGACGGACGTCGTTCAAAAGGAAATGTATACCTTCAGCGACAGGGAGGAGAATCGCTCCATCTCGCTTCGCCCGGAGGGTACGGCTTCCGTTGCCCGTGCTCTTATTGAGAACGGTAAGTATTCCGATTCCATGCCGCTCAAGTATTATTATATAATTTCGTGCTTCCGCCACGAAAAGCCTCAGGCAGGCAGAAGCCGTGAGTTTTTCCAGTTCGGTGCGGAAACCTTCGGGTCCGAGTCGCCCTTGGCAGATGCGGAGATGATATTGCTTGCTTCAGACGTATTTAAGCGTTTGGATGTAAAAAGCGTTGTACTTAAGATAAACTCCATCGGCTGCCCCAACTGCCGCGGCGGTTTCAGAGATGCGCTTAAGGCGTATTTCGAGTCGAAAAAAGACGGACTTTGCGATACCTGCAAGGGCAGACTTAACACTAATCCTTTGCGTATCCTTGACTGCAAGTGTCCCGAGTGTAAGGCGATAGCCGCAGATGCCCCCAAGACCATAGACCATCTTTGCGAGGACTGTAAGACCCACTTTGATGCCCTTAAGGAAATCCTTACAGGCGCAGGGCTTGCCTTTGAGGTTGACCCCTTCATCGTAAGAGGTCTTGACTACTATACGGGCACCGTGTTTGAGTTTGTGTCCGAAATAGGTGCTCAGTCCACGGTTTGCGGCGGCGGCAGGTACGACGGGCTGGTAAGCAGTCTCGGCGGCCCCAAGCTTTCCGGCGTGGGCTTCGGTATGGGTATAACCCGCCTTATTGCGGCTATGGAGATGGACGGGGTTATTCCGGAAGACCCCTCCGCCCCCGATATATTTATAGCCTCTGCTTGCGCTGAAGCAAGGGAGAGGGCGTATCTGCTGGCAAGGGAGCTGAGAGCCCTTGGCATAAAGGCAGAGGCGGAGATTTGCGGCAGGTCCTTAAAGGCGCAGATGAAGTATGCGGACAAGAAGGGCGCACTTTACAGCATCGTTCTCGGCGGTGATGAGCTGGCGGCAGGCAAGGCAAATCTTAAGAATATGAAAAACGGCGAAAGTGCGGAAACGGCACTTGACGCAGAAGAAATAAAAACCCGTATGGGTCGTTAATTGAGGAGAAATATTATGGCAGAGCTTATGGGCGGCTTGAAGCGCAGTTGTTACTGCGGCGAGCTTCGTGAAACAGATATAGGAAAAACCGTAACCGTTATGGGTTGGGTACAGCGTCAGCGTGACCTTGGCAGTCTTGTGTTTATCGACCTGCGTGACCGCAGCGGTATAGTACAGCTTGCCTTTGACGAGGGCAGTGACCGTGAGGTGTTTGAAAAGGCATTCAGGGCAAGAAGCGAATACGTGCTTGCGGCTGTTGGTACAGTAAGAGAGCGCAGCAGTAAAAACCCCAACCTGCCCACGGGTAATATAGAGATTTTTGTTACGGAACTGCGTGTGCTTTCCGCAGCGGAAACACCTCCCTTTGAAATAGTGGAGAACAGCAAGGCGGGCGAGGAGCTAAGGCTTAAGTACCGTTATCTTGACCTGCGCCGTCCCGACTTGGCTAAAAACATAATCTTCCGTCACAAGGCGGCAAAGGTTGTAAGAGATTATTTTGACGAAAACGGATTTTTAGAGATAGAAACTCCCATGCTTGTGCGTTCCACCCCTGAAGGCGCAAGGGACTACCTTGTACCCAGCCGTGTGCACAAGGGTTCTTTCTACGCACTTCCCCAGTCCCCTCAGCTTTATAAGCAGCTGCTTATGGTTTCGGGCTTCGACCGCTATTTTCAGCTTGCACGTTGCTTCAGGGACGAGGACCTTCGTGCCGACCGTCAGCCCGAATTTACCCAGATAGACCTTGAAATGTCCTTTGTGGATGTGGACGACGTGCTTGCCATAGGCGAAGGCTTTATGGCACGTATGTTTAAGGAACTGCTTGGGCACGATATGGAAATGCCCATCCCCAGATACACCTACAAAGAGGTTATGGAGCGTTTCGGTTCCGATAAGCCCGACCTCAGATACGGTATGGAAATATGCGATATAAGCGACGCTGTTAAGAACAGCGAGTTTGTTGTGTTTGCCGGCGCACTGCAAGGCGGCGGCAGTGTAAGAGGTATTAACGCCAAGGGCCTTGCGGACAAGCTTACCCGTAAAGAGGTGGACAAGCTTACCGAGTATGTAAAGGGTTGCGGCGCCAAGGGTCTTGCTTGGGTCAGAATGACCGAGCAGGGCGTAAGCTCTTCCTTTGCTAAGTTTATGACCGAGGAAGAGATGGCGGCAATCTACGAAAAGATGAACGCCGAGACAGGTGACGTTCTGCTTATTATGGCAGATACCGATACAAACAGACTGCTTTCTACCCTGGGCATGCTTCGTATAGAAACCGCTAACCGCGGCGGCGTTAAGAAGGAAGGCTTCAAGCCCCTTTGGGTTGTGGAGTTCCCCTTTTTCGAATTTGATGCGGAACTTGGTGATTTCGTTGCAATGCACCACCCCTTCACCGCACCTCTTGATGAGTGTTTGCCTTATCTGGAAACCGACAAGGCGGCTGTACGTGCAAAGGCTTATGACCTTGTGCTTAACGGTATCGAGCTTGCCAGCGGTTCTATCCGTATAACCGACCCCGAGCTGCAGACCACTATCTTCCGTCTGCTTGGCATCTCTGCCGAGGAAGCAAAGCTTAAGTTCGGCTTCCTTACGGATGCGTTCCGCTTCGGCCCTCCTCCTCACGGCGGTATGGCGCTGGGGCTCGACAGACTTGTTATGCAGCTGCTGGGCTGTGACACTCTCCGTGACGTTGTTGCCTTCCCCAAGGTACAGAACGCGTCAGAGCTTATGACCTCCTGCCCTGCGGAAGTACCCGTATCTTGCCTTGAAGATTTGGGCATAGAGGTTAAAGCAACTAAGGAATAAAAATTGGGAGCCTTTGGTAATGATAGAATTTAAAAACGTTTATAAGGACTACGGTCAAAACCACGCACTTAAGGGCATAAGCTTCAGCGTGGAGCAGGGCGAGATACTTGGTTTCCTCGGTCCCAACGGCGCAGGTAAAAGCACCGCTCTTAACATACTTACGGGCTACCTCTCCGCCACCGCGGGTGAGGCGTTTGTGGACGGCGTAAGTATATTTGAAAAACCTATGGAAGCAAAAAAGAAAATAGGTTTTTTGCCGGAATTGCCTCCTCTTTATCCCGAGATGCGTGTGGGCGAGTACCTTAATTTTGTGTACGACCTTAAAAATTGCAAAATATCACGCAAACAGCACATTAACGATATTTGCGATGTGGTTAAGATAAGCCACGTAAAAAACAGACTTATAAAAAATCTTTCCAAGGGCTATAAACAGCGTGTGGGCATAGCACAGGCGCTTATCGGCAACCCCAAGGTACTTGTGTTTGACGAGCCGACGGTTGGTCTTGACCCCAAGCAGATTATAGAAATACGCAACCTTGTAAAAATGCTGGGTAAGGAGCATACAATAATCCTTTCCACCCACATCCTGCCTGAGGTACAGCAGGTGTGCAGCAGAGTTGTGGTTATAAACGAAGGACTTATCGTTGCCGACGAAAGTATAGAGACCCTTACAGAGGCGCTGGAAGGCACCAGAAGATACATCGCAAAGATTTGCGGGGCAGAGCAGGATGTGCTTAAACTGCTTCGCTCCTTGCCCGTTATCCGCAGTGCGGACGCCATCGGCAAGCAGGACGCCAACTCCGTAAGCTATCTTATAGAGTCGGATGAAAACGTGGACGCCCCCGTGCCCCTCTTTAACTCTTTAGCAATGAAGGGATATGCGCTTATAGGGCTTGAGGGCGTGGATATGAGCCTTGAGGACGTGTTTGTAAGGCTTGTTTCCAACAAAGAAAAACGAGAAGGCGGCAAGAGGAGGTAAGCTATGTTTGCAATATATAAGCGAGAGCTGAAGGCGTACTTCATCTCTCCCATCGGTTATCTGTTTGCCGCAAACTTTTTGGCAATATCGGGCCTGCTGTTCAGTATATGCACCCTGCAAAAGCAGGAAGAAAGCAGTGTCTCCACTTATTTTAATTATCTGATTTACGCATTTGCAATACTTTTGCCACTGCTTACCATGAAGTCCTTGTCCGAGGAGCGCAAGACCAAGTCAGAACAGCTTCTTATGACAAGCCCCGTTTCCATAAGCGGTATCATAATAGGCAAGTATTTTGCCGCACTTACCGTGTTTACCGCCGCTTTGCTGTTCAACAGCCTTAATTTCGGATTGCTTAGCAAATACGGTAACGTAAACGGCATGCTTATCTTCTCAAACCTTATCTGCCTGTTCTTTATAGGCGCGCTTTTCCTTGCAATAGGCATGTTTTTCTCTTCCCTTACCGAGGACGCCTTGGTTTCCGCCATCGGCTCTATAGATACCATCTTCATTATGCTGGCGGTAAGCTTTCTTTCCGATATCTCCGTACCGTGGATAAAGTCTGTGGTGGACTTCATCTCCATCCTCTCCCGCTACGAGCCCTTTACCTACGGTATACTTGATATAACGTCTGTAATATATTATGTTTCCCTGGCCGCCGTGTTCCTGTTCTTTACCGTCAGGGTATACGAGCGCCGCAGATGGGCGTAAAGGAGGTACGGCTGTGAACAACAATATGATGGACAAACAAAAAGAAGCCGTTACCCGCAAGCTTAAGTACGGCTCCCTTTCCGCAGGCTTTGCGGTTGCGGTTGTGGTGCTCTGCATAGCCCTTAACCTTGCCGCATCGCTGCTTTCCGCAAAATGGGACCTGCGTGTGGATATCACCGATGACGAGGCACGCTACTATACCATAAGCGACGGCACAAAAACTTTGTTTAAGGAATATTTTGCGGACAACCCCGATTGGAAAATAACTATCCGCTTCCTCGCCCCCGAGGATAGGATTACCGATACCATGGTGTTGGAGCTGGCACGCTCTTACGAAAGCACCTTCAACGGTCACGTAAGCCTTGCCTTTACCGATATTACGGGCAACGTGGACAAGTGGGAGGAGTACTGTGAAGAAACTCAGGTACAGCTTACCCAATACCATGTGCTTGTGGAGGGTGAACATCACACCCGTGCCATAAGCTTTGCCAACTTCTACTACACCGATGTTGACAGCAATACCACCGTTGCTTTTGCGGGCGAAAAGACCTATACCTCCGCAATTATCAAGGCAGGCCTTAAGGAAAGCCCCCTTGCCGTGTTCACCGCAGGTCACGGCGAAAGCCTGGATAACGGCAAGTACACCCTGGCAGACTATAAGGGCCTAAGCCCCAAACAGCTGTCTCAGGCTAACAAGCTTGTGCTTTTTGATACTCTTTACGATATGGGCTTTGACGTGCAGGTTATCGACCTTAACGAGGAGGACCTGCCTGATAACACCCGTCTTATATTCATAAGCGACCCTCAGCGCGACTTTATGGATTACGACCCCACAAACAAGGACACCGTAAGCGAGCTTGAGAAGGTAAAAGCGGCAATGGACAGCTATGACGTTACCCTTTTTGTTTCCGTAGATAACCAAACGCCCGAGCTTCCCAACCTTTCCCGCTATTTGGATGTGGATTACGGCCTCAGCTATCAATCCGGTGTTTCTGTTTTGGACAATGACCACTCCATAAAGGGCAGCGGCGGCAACAAGCTTCTTGGCTATATTGCCGCAACAAAAAGCGGCTCTTTGGGCGCACAGGTGGTTAAAGGCTTCAGTGGTGATGAACGCTTTGTATTCAACAACTCCGTAAAGCTTAGCCTCAGCACTGCTATGGAGGTACAGGGCGAGGATACCCTTATTGCTACCGGCAACAGCGCAACAGCCGGTGATAAAACGGGCAACTTCCCCCTTATAGCCTACACCATGCAGGCCAACTCCATAGAAGACGAAGAGGGTGATGACACCGAAAATAAGGAGTACAAGACCGCATATCTCTTCGCTTCTACCGACTTTTTGTCCAGCGACTATATAAACACCCGTTACTCTAACCGTGCACTTTTGGAAAGTATTTTGCGTAAAGCCAACACCGTGCAGGAGTACGTGGCAATAGAAGAGATTTATTTTGTGGATGACGCTTTGGAGATAACCACGGGCGAGGCAAGGACATGGACAATAATCGTAACAATGCTTGCCCCTATGGTAATATTTGCCGTTGCCGCCGTGGTTTGGTTAAGACGCCGCCACGCCTAAAACTTTGTTAAGTGAAAGGCTTTTAAAAATGAAAAAGCTAAGCAAATTTCAAAAGCAAATAATAGCAGTAAGTGCCGTTGCCCTTTTGGCAGTGGCACTCTTTGCCGCTTATCTTATAGGAAAACCCGAAGAGAAGCCGGCGGAAGAGGAAGCTCCTAAGGAAGTACAGCTTAACTATAGCTTTACCGACGAGGAAAAAAACGCTCTTGAGGGCTTTAAGGGCACGGCAAGCTTTGCCTTTAAGACCGAAAAAGGCAAGGCAAACGCAAAGACAGCGCCTCTTATGGCGCTGGCGGAAGATTATGCCGCCATGAACGGGAATATAAGCGTGTCCTACGGCAAGGGCGATGTGGATGCCGTGCTTACCGTTAACGGTACCGAGGTTTCTCTTGATACGGAAAAGGACATAAAGTATTATACCAACCTTGACGGCGCTACCTACGCTTTCAATGCGCGCTCCCTTATAAACACCGCTATTTTCGGTAAGGACTTGGGCGTGGACGAAAAACAGCCCTTTACAGGCTTTGACAAGGATGGGGACATCCTTAATAAGGGTGGCAATATCAGCATGTTTTCCATGGGCACAAAGTATACAGAGCTTATGTTTGTCCAGGTAACAAACGAACACGGTGAAATTACTTTTTATTCCGAGCCGGAAACAGGCACCCCCTGTATTACGGGCACCGAGGCTATGATGGTAGACTCTTCTGCCGCAATAACCCTTATGTCCTTTGCTCAAAACCCCGTTGCTACAGGCAAAGTGGAAAATCCGGAGGCGCTTTCCGTTTACGGTCTTGACAGCGACGAAAACGCCACCGCAACCATACTTGTTGCCGTTGACGAGGAGAATTTCCGCAGCATACGCATAGGCAAGGCGCTTCCCGACGGCAGCGGCTACTACGCCCTTTGCGATGACGCAAACAATAAGTTTAAGCCCTATGTATACAAGACCAACGTTTACGCAGGATATGCGCTTATGGCAACCGAGGACTTTCTTTCTGCAGAATACGGCGTAAAGCTTGCCGAGCTTACGGACGTTTACAGCGCCATTGACAATATGTGCATCACCATGGACGGCGAGGAAGTAAAGCTTAAAAAGCTTAGTGACGCAGAAAAGAAGGAGCTGCCCATAAACTACACCTGGAAGGTAACAGCTCCCGAGCGCTATATCCACAGCGACAATGGCTATGCCCTCAGCAATTTTTACAACGTGGGCGACCTGTTTAACGCACTTTCTTCCCTTAAAAGCGACGATATTGCGGTTGCCGTTCCTACTGAGGAAACTTTGGCGGAATACGGTTTGGCAGAGCCTTACCGCAGTTATACCTGGACGGTGTACGATATTGTAACCTGCCATGTGTATATGAGCCAACCCGATACGGATAACAATTTCTACCTTTACGGTGTAATCGACTATTATGACAAAAAAAGCGACACCACCTATTCTGAAACTCTTGGTATAGGTGTGCTTCCCACAAGCGCCTTCCGTAACGAGGACCAAGTTTGCTATATGGACTTTACGCCCCTTAACTTTATAGATAACAAGCTGTTTACGGACTATGTAAAGGCGGTGGACAAAATAAGCGTCACCAAAGACGGTGAGACCCATATATTCCGCCTTGAAAAGAACGGCGAAGGGGAGCTTGTGGGCGCAACTCTTGATAACAGCAAGACCGACCTGCAAAGCGTACGCCGCTTCTATGTGGATATTATTCATCCCGTTATAATCGGCGAGCATGAGGGGGAAGTGCCCGATGGTGTTGACCTTTCCATAACCCTTACCCGTGACGGTGAGGACACCACCATAGATTATACACGCCTTAATTCCGTACAGGTTTACGCCACCGTTAACGGACAGGGCGGCTATTATGTCAATTATGACGATTTAACGCCGATTTTAGAGTCTTACCAAATCCTGCTTAACGGCGGCATTGTTCCCAGATGATGCGGCGGGCCATATATTTACTTGCGGCGCTGTGCTTTCTTCTTTCCGGTTGCGGCGACAAGACGGATAAGCAAGAAGAAAGCTTTGCCTTGGACGAAAACACTTATAAGCTGCTGTCTTCGGCGGTGGAGGCTTTCAACAGTCAGGAGCTACGCCAAACGGCTGTTATCATAGGACTTACCGAGGGTGACGAAAGCAGGTATTTTAACCAAGGTACTTACGCTTACAGCCGTAAGGAGCCTGTGGCTATGTCCGGCAAAAGCACCGAGGTTTACGGCGGTGAAGGCATCAGCGTGGACGTTTACTATAAGGCGGGCGCTTACTATTACAGCGGCAAGGCGGGCAAGTACTACGAAAGCTTTGATAAAGAGCAGTTTTTAAAACAGTATATTTGCACAAACCTAAGTTTTTGTACCGCCGACAAGGTAAGCGGACTGCGTAGGGCAGAGACCGTGGCAGGCACAAAATATGTACTTACGGCGGTGGATGAGGATATCTTTAACGCCCTGTTTGGTGACGTGTTGCTTAACTACTCCGGCTTAAAAAAGCTGCAAAGGGACAAAACCGAGTATACGGAAGGCAGCTTTACCTGTGTGCTGGACGAGGAGGGAAAGCTTGCTGCTTTCAGCATAAGCTGTAAGGTGTCCCTTTACGACAGCCCCGCATATTATCCAACGGGCTACGTCCCCACGGATACAGAGCTTAGCCGCAGCTTTGAACTAAGCTACGAGCTTAACGTAAAAGCCATGGGTGAGGATGTGGAGATAGAGTCTCCCATAACTAAGGACTTTACTTTCTTAGGATAAGAACTCCCCACTACTCACATTCGTTCGCAACGGAGACCCCGAGAGGAAAAAGCACCATTTTTGTTCACTCGCGTCTTCGCGCCGATTAAAAATCGGGAGTCGCAAAAACTAAGGGGGATTTTCGGC
>JAZSIW010000063.1:0-2183 GCA_045534025.1 Eubacteriales bacterium
CCCATAACTCACTGCGTTCGCAGCGGGGACCCCGAGAGACAAACCCACTGCTCACTGCGTTCGCAGCGGGGACCCCAAAGAAACACCCCAAAACTCACTGCGTTCGTTACGGGGACCCCGAGAAAATAAAGCACCATTTCCGTGCGCTCGCGCCTGCGCGCCGATTAAAATCGGCACTTGCGGAAACTAAGGTATATTTTTTGCGGCACCTGTCCGCAAAAATATGGAAGATATAAAAAACACCCCATTGTTCGCTTCGCTCACAACGGGGACCCGACAAAAAAGCAGTTTGGAACAACCCCAAACTGCTTTTTAACTTTTTAAAAAATTATTCAGCCGCTTTTTCTGCTTCGGCAACGGTTTCTTTTATCTCTGCCGTGTAGTCAACGCCTTTGCAACGCTTAAGTTCAAGATCAAACAAAGCGTCTATGATGTAGCGTCCCTTTTCGTCAAGCTGGCTGTAAGCTGCCATAATGCTCATGCCGTGATAATTTGTGTTGAAAAGGGGAGAGAAATCGTACATGTTGATATTAAGCTTGCGACATATTTTAAGCACTGTAGAATAAGATGTACCGCCGATGCCGTTGTGCAATGCGCTAACTATAGTAGACTGAGGAATACCTACTGCTATAGAAAACCTTCTTACACTTTTGTACTGTGCGCGGATTTCGTTTTTGATTGCCATTGTTAAAAGATCCATTTTTTCGCCTCCGTCAAAGTATATTGGGCTGTTATATTTTATTTATCTTGTCAGCCAACTTCGTTCACCATAATGTTAACATTTTTGACGAGCATTGTCAATAAATTTATTGTGAATTTACATTAACATTTTTTTGTGTTGTTGTTAACATTTCGTTATAATTAAAACTTTTTTGTATCGATAAATCTATACAATTTGAAAAATATAAAACTTCAAATAATCCGTTTCGGGTACATTCCACATTATGGGGTGGTCGGGGGATTGGGTACGGCGCTCTATCTGTTTAAGGCTTACATGGGCTTCTTCCGCCGCACTCTTCAGCATTTTGCAAAACAGACTGTCGGTCATAAAGTGCGAGCAAGAGCAAGTAGCCAAATACCCGCCGCGGGGCAGCAGCTTCATCGCCTTGCGGTTTATTTCTCTGTATCCGCCTATTGCCTTGCCCACGGTGGCACTGCTTTTGGTGAATGCGGGCGGGTCAAGTATTATAAAGTCAAAGTCGCCCTTGCCCTTGGCCTCCCACTCCGTAAACAGCTCAAACACGTCCGCCTTTAAAAAGTCTATCCTGTCCTCAAGACCGTTAAGTGCGGCGTTGCCTGCGGCGGTAGCAAGTGCGTCGGCAGAAACGTCAACCGCCGTTACCCGTTTTGCACCGCCCATTGCGGCGTTAAGGGCAAAGGCGCCCGTGTGGGTAAAGCAGTCAAGTACCGTTTTGTCCTTGGCAATTTTGCTTATGGCGGCACGGTTGTACTTTTGGTCCAAAAAGTAGCCCGTCTTTTGCCCTTCTATATAGTCTACTTTGTATTTTATGCCATTTTCGGTAATATATGCGGTTCCGTCGCCATAACCTCGGTAAAAGCCTTTGTAACGCTCCAAGCCCTCTTTGTCCCTAAGGGCAAGCTCGTTACGCTCATATATGGCGGTGGGAGTGATGCCCCGTGCGCTAAGCTCTTCCCACAAGGCTTCGTATATTATGCCTTTAAGCTTTTCCGTTCCAAGGCACGCTACTTGACTTACAATTATGCTGTCAAACAAATCTACCGTAAGTCCGGGCAGTCCGTCCGCTTCGCCGAATACAAGGCGGCTGCAGCCGAAATCAGCGCCCATAACCGTCTTGCGGTAATCAAGGGCGTAACTTATACGCCTGCGCCAAAAGCTTTCGTCAAAGCGGTCGTTTGTGTTTTGAGATACTATGCGTATGCGTATTTTGGAGGCAGAGTTGTAAAAACCCGTGTCCAAATATTTGCCCTTGGGGCTTAGCACGTCTGCCAAAGAGCCGTCGCAAATATCGCCGCTTACTTCGGGTACATCGTCCTCGTATAACCAAGGATGACCCGCTCTTACCGTTTTCTCTGCCTTTTCGTTTATCTTAACCGTAGGAAAACTTCTTGCCATATACCCGCTGCCTTTCTGTATACACTGTTATTTTAAAGGAAAAACTATCTGTGGGTGATAATAATGAAAAACTTTATAAAAAAGCTTA
>JAZSIW010000031.1:0-3259 GCA_045534025.1 Eubacteriales bacterium
AAGCTTACCGGCAAACCACGAGTAGACATAATCGTAAAAGGAATAAACCTCGTCTATGACGAACTGCAAAAAAAAATTAAAAATTATTGAAAAAATTTCCAAAAAGGGCTTGACTTTTGCCCTTGCAGATGTTATAATTAAGGTACAGTAAGGGAAACACCCAAGGATAAAACAGGATGCGACAGCGCAAGCCGGTGAGTAAGCGATGAAAGCGGCAGGCGGTAACGGCTGCGAAAGAACCTTGGGTGGGCCCCCGAACAAACAAAAACACAGACTAAATTTTTTTAGCCACCTATGCCCCGCATAGGGGCGGAGCGGGTGGCTAAACGCACCAAGCGCGACGCAAATCGTGTCGCCAAGTATAGGAAAGGAAAATGACTATGAAAGACAAGAACGGCGTAGAAATCAAGAAGGGCGACAAGGTTGTTATTACCGGAGCCTATTTCAAAAGCGATAACGGGTTATGGAGAGTGGAACACGCCCCCGGCGACCCCGATTGGTACGGCAAAGATTACAGCCTTCGCAGGCTCAACAAAAACGGCACGGATAGCAAAGGTAAATACAATATTTGCTTTTGGCCGTTGGGTGTGTTCGTTAATGGCTATCAAAAGAGAATGGAAGCAAGAGCCCACAATGCACAACACGCACAAATCGAAGTTGTAGCGTAAGAAAAAAGAACACGGGCGGCGTATCCGTCCAAAAATGAAAGGAGAAAACATTATGTACTTAATATTAACAGACACTTACGACAAATACATAGAAGAGGCAATCCGCATAGGCAAGGAAACGGGGTGAAAGGAGGTTTTTGTATAGTACACATAAAAAAGCAAACAAAAAAACGTCGGTTATGCTGCCTTTTGCAGAGTGAAGCATAACCGACGCCCAAAACCCCCGAAAAAGCGGGAGCGTAGTTTGTGATAATATTATAGTGCAAATTTACGTTCCTGTCAAGGGTCAGTTTTGATTTTACAAATTTGACTTTATTTGAAAGGAACTATTTTTATGCAAACGTTTAACGATGTGGTGAAAATGAACAAGGAACAGGCATACGCCTACGAAAAGCTTGGATTTGTTGAAGGGTACATAGCGGAACGTGCTCTCGCTTGTATAGTCTGATTGTTTTTGAGGAGGTAAAACAATGAAAGCACTACCCATTAACGTTTATAAAGACCGCCACGGAGATTGCAGCAATGGAGGCATCACAAGCAGATACACTCAGCTTCTTCTTATCTGCGATGAAGGCTTTGTCGACATCGACGAAAACGACCCGCCCGAAAACCTTGTAAAGATTGTTACAAGAAACATTTTCGGCGAACAATACAAGCACATAGAGCCGGTAGCCAAAACAGACGCAGGCTGCATAGGTTGGATGGACGGCGGCTGCATAGGTTACTCTTGCGACAGCAGATTTAGCCGAATGACAAGGTACCCGCTTTCCATACACGACAGGCAGGAAACCCAAGAACAATACGACAGCAATTTTAATTGACGGAGGTAAAACTATGAATAGATACGCAGAATTAAAGAGACGCCACCAAGCAGAGTTTAACACGTTTCCTATAAAATTCGCTTTCAGCAAAGAACAATTTGAAAGAGGGATGGCCGAATTAGGACTACTCCCCACAGATACCGACAAAGTTTACAGCGCACCGGGCGGCGGTTTTTATCGCCGTTCAGACGGTGGAAAGTTTAAGGAAATGCTTGACCGTTTCGATAAAGAGCTTCAAGAGGCCATAGCCTCAGATGCCACCGGCGACGGCTTCATAAAAGAAATGTTCCGTTGCGAGCTTGATAACCACGAATATGGTTACACTTATGATTGTGGCGACGCTATAGATGCACTTGGTTATACTTGGGACGACATCGAAGCAGACCCACGCCTCAGCCGTGGGCTTACCGAAGCCGCAAAAGAAATCAGAGCTTACGAGGAGGCTAAAGCGTGAATAAGCAGGAATTGTTGAGCCTTGCCAACAAAGGCAAGGTAGATATAAACGGCTTTCCCTTGGAGGTTATAGTCAGACCTTGTGTTTCATTCGGTGACCCGTGGATAGATATCATAGTAGAGCCGCTTTCGCCTTTGCACCTGCCTCTTGTGTTAGGCGGGAAATGGGTGGAATATATCACCGACGAAGAATGTGCAGAACTGCCGGCGGCCCTTGAAGAATACAAGCGTAAAGCTGACGAGTTTTGCGAGAGCGCAAAGACCGTTGTCAAGGCGGAGCTTAACGACGACGGGACCTACACTTTTACCGATGTGCCGGACAGCGTAAAAGAGAGCTACAAAGAATACCCGTCAGCTTTGAAAAGATGGCTCAAGCAGAAACATCACATACACATCATCGGCAAAGAAAAGACCGAGTGGAAGGCGCCGGGAACGTTCACGCTTGAGCTTAACGGAGTACGCTACGTACCCCATTGGAGCTATTGGCTCGATTGCGCTTACTACAAGGTAGACGACCAAATCAAAACTATTTTAGAAAAACAGGAGATACAGCATGAGCAAATTTAATGTTTATGTAAAAAACAAAAACGACGATGTTGTGCTCTATGCCACCGGGCTTACCGAGTCAGAGGCGGGCAGCATCGCCGACAGCTATTACAACGAAAACGGGCTATCAGCCTTTCTTATCAAACAGGAGGAAAATAAGTAATGATTATAGGCGAAATTGTTGAAATGCTTTTAATAATAAGAGATACAAAAGGACTTACGCCACTGGAGGACGAAGCCGTTATAGCGGCTTGCAACCTTCTTAGCCGCCTGCCACGCTTGCAGGAGGCAGAAACAATAACCAACGTTTTGACGGAGTTTTCTCCTATTAAAAACGTCAATACTGTACTTTCCGAAGATAACCGGGGATAATCTCTCCTAAAACTCACATAACCGTGGATTTTCTCTCCGAAAACTATAGTTTTCTCTCCCAAAACCCGTGTTTTCTCAACGAAAACGCATACCATAACTTCTTGTTTTTGCGTACATTTTATACCTAAAATCTACAAGTGCGTCGTTCTTTTAGGTATAACTTCCCTATTTTCAGCATTTATCGCGCTTAATAACCGTGACGAAAACCCTTTTTTAAGCCATTTCAGTGACGGTTATACCACATAAAAGGAGTTTCCGGAGAGAAAAAACACAGAAATGACGTTTAAACGGAGTTTCGGCGGAGAAAAGTACACAAAGTAAAGTATAGTAAAGTATAGTATAGTAAAGTAAAGTATATATTTTTAATTTTACAGAAAAGAGAAAAAGAAGCAAAAAGAG
>JAZSIW010000008.1:0-6341 GCA_045534025.1 Eubacteriales bacterium
CCGTGGAAGAAAGCTTTGCGCCTATCGAAAGTGAAGACAGCTCCGAGGAAGAAAGCCTTGCGCCTATCGAAAGTGAAGAAAGCTCCGAGGAAGAAAGCCTTGCGCCTATCGTAAGCGAAGAAAGCTCCGAGGAAGAAAGCCTTGCGCCTATCGAAAGTGAAGACAGCTCCGAGGAGGAAAGCGTGAACTCTACCGAAAATGAAGAAAGCGTTGACACAGAAAGCGAAGCAACTCCCCCACCTCCGCCGCCTGCGGATAACACCTTTGCGGCAATGCTTAATCAACAGGACAGGGACTATCACGGCTACAGCGCGGAGGAACTTGACGCTTATTTTGACGGCGCATTGTTTACGGGGGATTCCGTTACTAACGGACTTAAGCTGTACACCCAAATGCATGAGCCTATATTCAGCGGTGCATATTTCCACACCGGGGCGTCATACGGCTTTAACAACGCACTTACCTCAGTAACGCCAAGCTCCCAGCACCCCCTTTTCCGCGGACAGCGCAGTACTATATGGGACGTTGCCGCCGCATTGGGTAGCGACAAGGTCATAATAGGTTTCGGGCTTAACGATTTCGGTTATTGCAATACCGAGCGAATAAAGTCGTGCCTTGACAGAATAGTAAACAACCTACGTGCTGTTAACAGCGATATAGAGATTATATTCCTAAGCAGTGGCTACTTCACTCGCAACGGGGAGGTGTGTCGCCCGGAAATGAGCGACTACCGCACAAATCAGCGTCAGCGCAACCATAATCAGTTTGTGCTGGAATACTGTAACGAAAACGGCTTTGATTATATAGACGTTACCCACTGTTTTTCCGACGAACAAGGATATCTTAAGGCAAGCATCACGCTGGATGACTATTGCCACCCGAGGATAAGCGAGTATACAGCTTGGCGAGATATTTTATACAGTTACGCCGCAAACAAGCTTATGGGAACTTATAAAAATCCCCCTGCGATGGGCTGATTTTTTCCGTATTTACGCCTACTTTTTACGCAAAATGTACAAAAGCCGCCACCTTTGGGTGTGCTATTAGGCAATTTTGCAAAAATATAAGAAAAATATGCAAAACCCCTTGCATTTTTATGTATAAAGCTGTATAATATATTCATAATTTATGTATATAATTCATTTTGGAGGTATTTTATATGAACAAAAACGATATCAAAAAAGTAGTACTTGCCTATTCCGGCGGTCTTGACACATCCATAATTATTCCTTGGCTTAAGGAAAACTACAACAATTGTGAAGTTATTGCTGTTTCCGGCAATGTTGGTCAGGCTGACGAGCTTGAAGGTCTTGAAGAAAAGGCGCTTAAGACCGGCGCTTCCAAACTTTATATTGAAGACTTGACAGACGAGTTTGTAAACGACTTTGTATTCCCTGCAGTAAAGGCAGGCGCTATATATGAGAACTATTTGCTTGGTACTTCCCTCGCACGTCCCGTTATCGCTAAGAGACTTGCAGAGATAGCTATTGCCGAAGGCGCTGACGCTATCTGCCACGGCTGTACCGGCAAAGGTAACGACCAGGTTAGATTTGAGCTGGCTATTAAGGCTTTCGCACCCGATATGCCCATCATTGCTCCTTGGAGAGAATGGGATATCAAGTCCCGTGAGGAAGAGATTGACTACGCTGAAGCGCACAATATTCCTCTTAAGATAAGCAGAGAGACCAACTATTCCAAGGATAAGAACCTTTGGCACCTTTCCCACGAAGGTCTTGACCTTGAAGACCCCACCAACGAGCCTACATATAACAAGCCCGGCTTCCTTGAAATGGGCATCTCCCCCGAAATGGCTCCCGACAAGCCTACCTACGTTACCATCCACTTTGAAAAAGGTATCCCCACCGCTGTTGACGGCGTAGAAATGAAAGGGGCGGACCTTATTGCAAAGCTTAACAAGCTTGGCGGCGAAAACGGCATAGGCCTTCTTGACATCGTTGAAAACCGTCTTGTTGGTATGAAGTGTCGCGGCGTTTATGAAACTCCCGGCGGTACTATCCTTTATAAGGCACACGAAGTGCTTGAAACCATTTGTCTTGACAGACAGACCGCACACTACAAGGCACTTGTTGCACACAAGTTTGCGGAGATTATATATGACGGTCAGTGGTTCTCTCCCCTTTGCAAGGCAATACAGGCATTTGTGGACAGCACCCAGGAAACCGTTACGGGCGACGTTACCCTTAAGCTTTACAAGGGCAACATGATAAATGCTTCCGTAAGCTCTCCCTTCTCTCTTTACGACCCCGAGATTGCAACCTTTGACGAAGATAACGTATATAATCAGGCTGATTCCGCAGGCTTTATCAACCTGTTCGGTCTGCCCATAAAGGTTTGCGCAAAAATGAGAAAAAAGAACAACTTAGACTAATTGCTTTTAATTCGGAAAGGTTAATATAATGGAAAAAATGTGGGCAGGTCGCTTCGGTAAGGAGCTTGACCGTGAAGCTGATGACTTTAACTCTTCTATACATTTTGACAGCCGTATGTACCGTCAGGATATAAGAGGCTCTGTAAGCCACGCGGAGATGCTGGCAAAGCAGGGTATTATATCCGAGGAGGACTGCGCTCTTATTATCCAAGGTCTTAAGGGCATACTTGCGGATTTGGACGAGGGAAAGCTTAGCTTTGACCCCGACGCCGAAGATATACACATGTTTGTGGAATCGGTGCTTACCAAACGTATAGGCGATGTGGGCAAGCGGCTACATACTGCCCGCAGCCGTAACGACCAGGTTGCGGTGGACGTAAGGCTTTATCTGCGTGACGAGACTGAGGAGATTTGTGCCCTTGTAAGGGAGCTTATCTCTGCAGTGCTTGAACAGGCAGAGGCTAACAAGGACACCATTTGCCCCGGCTACACCCATTTGCAGAGAGCGCAACCCATATCCTTCGGTCATCACCTGCTTTGCTACTGCATGATGCTTATAAGAGATATCGGCAGAATCCAAGATGCAGCAAAGCGTATGAACCTTTGCCCCTTGGGCAGCTGTGCGCTGGCAGGGACTACCTATAACACCGACCGCAACTATACCGCATCAGCGCTTGGTTTTGACGGCTATACCCTTAACAGTATTGACGGCGTATCCGACCGTGATTTCTGCCTTGAGCTGATGAGCGCCTTTTCCATTCTTATGATGCACCTTTCCCGCTTTTCCGAGGAGATTATATTCTGGTCCTCTTGGGAATGCAAGTTTATAGAGCTTGATGACTCCTACACCACGGGCTCCAGCATTATGCCCCAAAAGAAGAACCCCGATATGGCAGAGCTTGTAAGGGGTAAAACGGGCAGAGTGTACGGTAACCTGCTTGCCTTGCTTACCACCCTTAAGGGGCTTCCTCTTGCATACAACAAGGATATGCAGGAAGACAAGGAAGCGGTATTTGACAGTATTGACACCGTTAAGAAATGCCTTAGGGTATTTGCGCCTATGGTGCGCACCATGCGTGTACTTAAGGACAATATGTATGCCGCCGCACAAAAGGGCTTTATCAACGCCACAGATCTTGCGGACTATTTGGTTAAGAAGGGTATGCCCTTCCGCACCGCATACAAGATTGTTGGGCAGGCGGTAGCATACTGCATAGAAAAAGGCACGGTACTTGACAGCCTTAGCCTTGAAACGCTTAAGGGCTTTTCGGAGCTGTTCGAGGAAGACGTTTACGGCGAAATCTCTTTGGAAAGCTGTGTTTCCAAGCGTATTTCCGCCGGCGGAACGGGACCTGAGTCCGTAGCGGCACAGATAGCCTACGTTAAGGAGTTTTTAAAGTAAAATGAAAAAGGTATTTATAGACGGCAGTGCCGGCACAACGGGACTGCGTATATACGAAAGACTTGAAGGCAGGAAGGATATAGAGCTTATCAAGCTTAGCGAAGAGCTTAGAAAAGACCCTGCCGCAAGAAGAGAAGCGCTGAACAGCGCAGATATTGCTTTTCTTTGTTTGCCTGATGATGCGGCAAGAGAGGCTGTGGCGATGATAGATAACCGGAGCACGGTTGTTCTTGACACCTCCACCGCCCACCGCACAAGCGAGGGCTGGTGTTACGGTTTCCCCGAACTGTCAAAGGAACGCTTTGAAGCGGTTAAGACTGCAAAGCGTATTGCCGTACCCGGTTGCCACGCAGGCGGCTTTATAGCACTTATTTATCCCTTGGTTGCCGAAGGGATTATTGATAAAAAGGCGCTCCTTTGCTGCCACTCTCTTACAGGTTACAGCGGCGGCGGCAAGAAGATGATTGCAGAGTATGAGGGTGAGGACAGAGATCCCTTGCTTGACGCACCCAGACAGTATGCGCTTACCGCAAGCCACAAGCATCTTAAGGAGATGGCATACGTTACGGGTATTGACAACTACCCCTCTTTCTGCCCTATTGTCGGTGATTTTTACAGCGGTATGGCTGTTACTGTACCTTTGTTTAAATCTATGATTAATGGCAGTATGGAAGACATAAAGGCGGTATACAAAAAGCTTTACACAGGTCCTGTTGTTAACTACAAAGAGAACGCTGACGAAGGCGGATTTTACTCTGCCTTAGGTCTTGGCGGCAAGGACAGTATGGAAGTTTCCGTTATGGGTAATGAGGAGCGTATACTGCTTATGGCAAGGTATGACAACCTGGGCAAGGGTGCTTCCGGCGCCGCCCTTGAATGTATGAACCTTGTTATGGGACTGCCTGCCGATTACGGCTTGAATATTTAGATTTTAAGGAGCTAACTTAAAATGGTGATAATAAACGGCGGTGTTACCGCGGCAAAAGGCTTTAGCGCAAGCGGCGTACACTGCGGCATAAGAAAAAACAAAGAAAAGAAGGACCTTGCACTTATATATAGCGAAGTGAAAGCAAACGCTGCGGCGGTTTATACAAAAAACTTGGTTAAGGGCGCACCCCTTACGGTTACCAAAAAGAATATAGCTGACGGCAAGGCACAGGCGGTTATATGCAACAGCGGCAACGCCAATACCTGCAATGAGGGCGGTATTGAGATTGCGGAGAAGATGTGTGCCCTTACGGGCGAGGCTTTGAGTATTGCGCCAGAGGACGTTATTGTTGCGTCTACAGGTGTCATAGGTCAGCCTCTTGATATCAGCCCTATTGCAAACCACATGAAGAGCTTGGCTGACGGGCTTGGCGACAACAGCAACGATGCCGCAGAGGCTATAATGACCACTGATACAAGAAAAAAAGAGGTTGCAATAAACTTTAAAGTTGGCGGTGTGGAATGCACCCTTGGCGGTATTGCAAAGGGTAGCGGTATGATACACCCCAATATGGCAACAATGCTTGTATTTTTAACCACCGACTGTGCCATAAGCTCAGAGATGCTGGAAAAAGCTTTAAAGAGCGATGTGGAGAACACCTTTAACATGACCAGCGTTGACGGAGATACCTCCACCAACGATATGGTTGCAATTATGGCAAACGGTATGGCGGGCAACGCCGAGATACAGACCGAAGGCGAAGATTTCACCGCCTTTATGGCAGCGCTTAACACCGTTACCGTATGGCTGTGCCGCAATATTGCAGGCGATGGCGAAGGCGCAACCAAGCTGCTGGAATGCCGTGTTAAGGGTGCGGCAGAGCTTTCCACTGCAAAAACAGTAGCCAAAAGCGTAATTTGCTCTTCCCTTGTTAAGTCTGCTATGTTTGGCTCCGATGCTAACTGGGGCCGTGTGCTTTGCGCTATCGGCTACAGCGGTGCAGCTGTGGACGTAAGCAAGATTGACGTATCCTTTGTTTCCGACGCAGGCGAGATTTTGGTTTGCAAGGACGGCGCAGGGGTTGATTTTTCCGAAGAAAAGGCCAAAGAGATACTGCTTAAAGACGAGATAATTATTGACGTTTCTCTTAACAGCGGCGACTTTGACGCTACCGCTTGGGGCTGTGACCTTACCTACGATTACGTAAGAATAAACGGCGACTACAGAACCTAAATACAACTAATCCCCTCTGGGGACCCCGACAAAAAAGCTGCCTTTACAGCTTTAAACAAAGGCAGCTTTTATCTGTTTAATATACACGCTTAAGGAGATAACAAATAATGAAAATAAGCAACGCAGAAAGAGCTGAGGTACTTACCCAAGCTTTGCCCTATATAAAGAAGTATAACGGCAAGATAGTTGTGGTAAAGTACGGCGGCAACGCCATGATTAACGAGCATCTTAAAGAACAGGTTATGGAGGATATTGTACTGCTTTCACTTATCGGCGTAAAGGTTGTACTTGTGCACGGCGGCGGCCCCGAAATAACGGATACTCTTAGGCGCATAGGCGAGGAAAGCGTATTTGGGGTCGGCCTTAGTGTTGCCGATAAGGAAACCGCG
>JAZSIW010000149.1:0-2633 GCA_045534025.1 Eubacteriales bacterium
ATCGGTCCTATAAGCTTTTATGCAAGGGTCGACTGTAAATACGCCGCTGGCTGTACACGGTGCACCGGTCTGGGCGGTGGCTTCGGAGGCGATAATTTCGGCCCCGGCGGAAGACCCCAAAGACCCGGCGGTCGTGCAGGCGGAGGAATGATGTCCGCAGGCAACGGCAGTATTGTTATCAGCGGCGGTGACATATATATCAACGCAAGCGGCGACGGTATAGACGCTAACGGTTATCTTGAAATAACAGGCGGTGAAATCGTAGTTTGCGGTCCTACAACGGGCGACACCGCAACGCTGGATTACGATACGTCGGCAACAATAAGCGGCGGCACCTTTATAGGCACAGGCGCGGCAGGCGGCATGGCGCAAAGCTTCAGTCCGTCAGAACAAGCCGTTTTGTCGGTCAGGGTACGAAATCAAAGCGCTGGTACGGAGATAGTAATAAAGGACACCGACGGCAATACCGTAATGACCCACAGTCCGGAATTGGATTTTGGCATTGTTATATTCTCCTCACCCGATATCGCAAAGGGTCAAAGCTATACCGTAAGCGTAGGCGAAGAAGAAGGAATTGTTAAAGCATCATAAAAAATCACCCCAAGAAGTCTGACGACTTCTTGGGGACCCCGACAATAAAACAGCAGGCATCATGCCTGCTGTTTTGCGCGTATTTAGTGGTGATGGTGGTGGTGTGACATTCCGCCGCTTGGTTTTACTGTGCATTGCTCGTCGTGGCAATGCTCACTCTCCGTTTCCAATTCAAGTGTTGCGTGGACTATGCCGTGTTCCTTCAGTTCTTCTCTTACAGCCTCTTTAATTACGTGCCCGTCGCCCTTTGTTACAATGTGCATGGTGGCATAGTTGTTTTGCCCGTCCATGCTCCAAATATGTACGTGGTGCACGTCGATAACGCCGTCAAGCTTTGTCAGGTGTGATTTCAGTTCGGATATGTTAACTGTTTTCGGAGCCTTTTCTAAAAACAAGTCAAGGGCAGACTTTAAGTTTTTAATGGTGTTTAGAAAAATAAATACCGCCACAACTATGGACATAATTGGGTCAATAAGGGCAAAATCCGTAAACCGCATAACAACTGCGCCCACAAGCACAACCGCCCAGCCAAAAACATCCTCCAGCATATGCAGGTTTACAGCCCTTTGGTTAAGGGACTCGCCCCCGCGGGTAAACAACGCCGCCCCAAAGTTAACTAATACACCCACCACCGCAAAAATAATCATACCGTTGTAATTGATAGGGGCGGGGTGGATTATCCTGTTCACGGCGTTGTATATTACAATGGCGGAGCCAAACAAAAGTATCAAGGTGGTTATAACGCTACCTATAACCGAGTATCTTGCATATCCGTAGGTGTACTCTTCGTCCGGCTGCTTTTTGCTTTTCTTTTCAAGAAAATATGATATGCCGATACTTGCAGCATCACCTATATCGTGCACGGCGTCGGACATTATGGCGACACTGCCTGTAAAAATACCGCCTGCAAACTCAAATACGGAAAAAGCAAGATTTAATATAAACGCTATTAAAATATTCTTTTCGGTTTTCATAAAAGCCTTCTTTAATTACAAAAAACTTTTTATCTCAAGCAGGGAAGTGACCCTATAATCAATGGGGAGCTCTGCACCGTTGCCTTTTTTGTACCTGTCGAAATAACAGGTTTTAATGCCGTAGCTTATTGCACCGCTTATGTCAGAGCTTAGAGAGTCCCCGATAATTATAAGCTCCTCGGGCGACAGCTTTTCGCCGACGTCATTACTTATGCTGTTTAAGCAGTAGTCAAAAAATTCGGCGGCAGGCTTGGAAAAACCTATCTTTTCCGATATAAACAGCCTTTTAAAATAGCCAAGCATATTGCCTTTTGTAAGCCTGTTAATCTGCTGTGCGTAAGCACCGTTGCTGGCAACATATAGGGGATAGCGGCCTTTTAAATAGTCCAGCAATTCGTATGCACCGTCTATTGGTATGGCACTTTCATAAAGACAGCTCTTGAAATGCTTTTCAAACTCCACACCGTTGGCGCTAAAGCCCAGTGCGGCAAAAACAGTATTCCAACGGGTTTTCAAAAGCTCCTCATAAGTAATAACGCCGTCTTCTATATCCTTCCACATTTTGCTGTTTATCTGCCAAAACACCTCATACATATAGTCTTCGTAGGGCGGCAAGCCAAACTTCTCAAAGCCGCTTTTCATTCCTTCACGCACGTAAGCGTCAAAGTCAAGTATTGTGTTGTCTATATCAATTAAAACCGCTTTAATCATCTTTTACGCCCCTAAACTATATAATGTGTTAATTATATCACCTAAAGGTACGTTTGTCAAATTTGTGTTGTGTTAATTGCACCTGTAGTAGATATGGTAGTAAAACAATAAAAAAGGACTGTGACTTTTTCGGCGTCATAGTCCTTAAAATTTTATCATATATCTTCATCCATCGAGAAAACACAATGAAAATAAGGGCACTCTTTTGCCTGTTCAAATTTTTCTGCATCGGTAATATCATTATAAAAAATCAAGAATTTTGCAGGCAGGCATCTGTGTTCGGGGTTTAACAAATCTATTTCGTTTTCAAGTGTCTCTTTCATTGTCATTTTGTTATTACATTCACCGTTCAAGACA
>JAZSIW010000150.1:0-4245 GCA_045534025.1 Eubacteriales bacterium
TGCGGTTGAGACCTACCGTGCAGAGACAGGCAAGATAGACCAAGACCTGCCCGCATTTGTTATCGCAGAGGACGGCAAGCCCGTAGGTACTATTGAAGACGGTGACGCTGTTATATTCTACAACTTCCGCGGCGACCGTTCCATAGAGATATCCCGTGCTTTTGAAGAGGCAGATGTTCCCTTTGACACAAAGCGTGTTCCCAACGTGTTCTACGCAGGTATGCTTGAATACGACGGTGACAAGCACATCCCCTCCAACTACCTTGTAGCGCCCCCTGAAATAAGCAACACCATGGGCGAGCATCTTGCAAAGGCAGGCATAAAGCAGCTTGCCATAAGCGAAACCCAGAAGTACGGCCACGTTACCTATTTCTGGAACGGCAACAGAAGCGGTTGCTTTGACGAAAGCCTTGAAGAATATATTGAAATCCCCTCTGACGTGGTTCCCTTTGAACAACGTCCTTGGATGAAGTGTGCAGAGATAACCGACGTGCTTATTGAAAAGCTTGAAAGCGGCAAATTTGACTTTTTGCGTGTTAACTTCCCCAACGGTGATATGGTTGGCCACACAGGCAGCTTTGACGCTACCGTTGTAAGTATGGAAGCCCTTGACCTTTGTCTTGCACGTATACTTGCGGCTGTTGACAAGGCAGAGGGTGTTGCCATAATCACCGCTGACCACGGCAACGCAGACGAGATGTACGAAATAGACAAGAAGACAGGCAAGGCTAAAGTAGGAGCAAGCGGCAAGCCCAAGGCTAAGACCAGCCACACCCTTAACCCTGTTCCCTGCTACATCTACGACAAATTCTACGGTGACAAGTACGAAGCGGCAGAAGGCGACTTCGGCTTGGCAAACGTTGCGGCTACCGTATTTGATATGTTGGGTCTTGAAAAGCCCGCTATGTGGGAAAAGAGCCTTATTAACCTTAAATAAGCTTTTATAAAACCGAGGGGCGGCACCCCCGCCCCTCACTTTAAACTTAGTATATGATTTTGGTGTATGTTAAAGGCTGTAAAAGCTTTGCAGCTTTTAACACACATCAAAAAACAGGAGAGATTACTATGCTTTTAGATTTGGTAGGAGGCGGCGGCGACGTTAAGACCGCATTTATAAGCCTTTTGTTATCACTGCCCGTAATACTGCTTGCCCTTACCGTGCACGAGTTTGCCCACGGATACGTGGCGTACCGTTGCGGTGACAGTACCGCAAAAGCCTTTGGCAGGCTTAGCCTTAACCCTATGAAGCACCTTGACCCATTCGGTGCTTTGTGTATGCTTATTGCAGGCTTCGGTTGGGCAAAACCCGTACCGGTTAACACCCGCAATCTGCGCAAGCCCAAGCGTGATATGATGCTTGTTGCCTTGGCAGGCCCTGCGGCAAATTTTCTGTTAGCGTTTATTGCCGCTGCAGTAACTGCGCTTATTGAAGCGTTGGCGGCAAAATACAATATGTTTTTAATCTTCGGCAACATGGTTTATTACACAGACAACATAGGTCTTGCCCTTTACTTTGTGTATATAGTGTTCCGCACTATGGTTATGCTTAACATCGGCCTTGCGCTGTTTAATCTTATCCCCCTGCCGCCCCTTGACGGTTCCAAGATTCTGACAGGGCTGTTGCCCCCTCATTTGGCTGTGAGCTACGTGCAGATAGAGCGCTATACAAGGCAGATATTCCTTGTCATTATGCTGCTTAGCTTTACGGGCGTGCTTAGCATTTTGCTTAGCCCCCTGCACTGGGCAAGAGGGGTTATAGAGAACGCATTTTTAGGACTGTTTGAGTTTTTGTTTAAAGGAATAGGCTGAATTTAGGATGGAAAACCTGAACTTAAAGGTAGAGCATTTTGAGGGTCCTTTGGATTTGTTGCTTAACCTTATAACCAAAAACAAAATAGATATTTTTGACATCCCCATAGCGGAGATTGCCGAGCAGTATATGGAATACATCGACAGTATGCGTGCTTTGAATATGGAAATAACAAGCGACTTTATACGCATGGCGGCGGAGCTTATGCTTATAAAGTCCAAGATGCTGTTGCCCAAGCAGGCAGAGGCGGAGGATCCCCGTAAGGAGCTTGTTGACAGTCTGCTTGAGTATAAGCGTGCCAAGGAGCTGGCGGCGTATTTGAAGCTGCAAAGCGAGACCTATTACGACCGTTTTACCAAGGCGCCCGACGAAGGGGACGGCATATACAGCAGGGAGCACGCAGTTACCCTGCTGACCGAAGCCTTTGAGCGTATACGCATACGCCGTGAAGGGAAGCCCGATACACCCGTAGAGCTGTTTGACAAGATAGAAAACGAGCGCTATTACACCGTTAACGAGAAGATAGTGTTTATTATACGCTTTATGTTCCGCAAGGAGCGTGTGGGTGAGGAGGCGGAGTTCAGCGAACTGTTTGAAAACTGCCACAGCCGCAACGAGATAATTGCCATATTCCTTGCATTGCTGGAGCTTGTTAAAAGCGGCAGAATAGATATACGCAAACAGCGAAACGAGCTGTTTTTGATACTGTCCAAAACGCACACGGAGGGTAGAAAGTGAAACTTCAAAAAGAAATAGAAGCAATGCTGTTTGCCGTGGGCGCACCCATGACCGTGGAAAGGCTTTGTGAGCTGACGGGCGAGGGTGAAGAGGCGGTAAAGGCGGTGGCGGAAAAGATAGAAGCGCGCCTTGCCGCAGAAGAAAGCGGAATACAGCTTATACGCATAGAGGACGGATACCAGCTTTGCACCAAGCCCGACGTGGGCGACGTGGTGAAGCGTGCGCTGGAGCTTAAAAAGGCGCCGCCCTTATCCAAGGCTACCTTGGAGGTGCTGGCGATTATAGCTTACAACCAGCCTGTAACACGTTCCTTTGTAGAGCAGGTAAGGGGCATAGACTCCTCCTATATAGTGGCAGGCCTTGTGGATAAGGGGCTTATTTGCGAGCGCGGACAGCTTGACGCACCGGGCAGACCTGTGCTGTTTGGCACTACGGACGCCTTTTTGCGTTGCTTTGGGCTAAGCTCTATAGAAGACCTGCCCGAAGCGGAGTTACCTAACCCTGAGCAGATGACCCTTAAGGAAACTGCCGAGGAGGAAGCGCCCAAGGCTGAGGAAAGCACGGTATGACAGCCCTGTACATCATAGGCGGTATACTGCTTTTTCTGCTTCTTATTATGCTTATAAAAATAAGCGTGTTCTTCAGCTATTACGGCAAAGTGCCGGAGCTTTGCATTAAGGTAGGCTTTATAAAGCTGAACTACAACCTGAAAGAGCTGAAGAAGGATGCCGAAGCGGAAAGCACCGCCCAGGTAAAGCCGAAAAAAAAGAAAAAGAAGAAGACAAAAGAAAAAGCGCCCTCCCCCTCCGTAAAAGACAGCCTTGGGGTGTTTAAGGGCGGGATATTAAAGTTTTGGGACAAATACAAGCGCTACGCAAAGCTGGAGCGCTATATAGTAAAGATAAACCTTGGCACCGACGACCCTGCCAAAACAGCCGTCCTTTACGGCGGCGTTGCGGCAATAGCAGGAAGTCTGCACGCTTGGGCTTCCTCGGTAAAAAGGCGAAGCAGACGTATTGGCGACCTGCAAACTGAGGTGCGCCCCGACTTTATTGCCGAAACCGTAGATGCGGCGGCAGAGATAGGCTTCAGCCTTAGGGTGTGGCATATACTTTCCTGCGCTTTTACGGCATTATTCACCTACAGAGGATATAAAAAGCTTCCTGCCAAAGAAAAGAAAACTGACAGAAAGGTTGACTAATAATGACTAACGACAAGCTTAACCAAATAATTGAAACATCCCTTGGTAAAATAAGGTCCGTTGCCGACTCTAACACCGTTATAGGCGAGCCCATACAGCTTAACGATAACGTGGTAGTGCTTCCCTTCTCCAAGGTAAGCATAGGCTTTGCGGCAGGCGGCAGTGACTATTTCGGCAAGAAGCCCGAAACAGCAGACAAGCCCCAGTTTGCAGGCGGTAACGGCGCAGGCGTTTCCGTTACGCCCCTTGGCTTTATAATTGTTAACGGCAACGACGTGCAAGTTGTGGACCTTAAAGCTCCTGTTGCCGCCGCACAGCAAGCAGGCGCCAACCCCGTAAGCAAGGCGCTGGAGGGCATAAATGCTCTTATTGACAAGGTGCCGAAGCTTTGGGCAAAGATAAAGGACAAAAAACAGCGAAAAAAAGAAGGAGACACCGCACAAGCTGAGGAAAAAGCAGACTAAACAAAAGCTTTCCGCAATAAAATATTGCGGAG
>JAZSIW010000040.1:0-5577 GCA_045534025.1 Eubacteriales bacterium
AGTATGACGCTCTCCTTATCGACAGCTTCCCCGTTGAAGACGCAGCTGACGAAGAAAGCTCTGATGTTGAAGCATCTGACGACCTCTCTGAAGTTGAAACCGATGACGCTTCCACCGAAGAAGAATCTGCTGACCTTTCTGTTGTTGAATCCGACGACGCTATCATAAGCGACGAGGACGACGAAATCTAAGTTTAAATATCTTTAAGAAATGCCGCAGCACAGGCTGCGGCATTTCTTTTGAGCACAAGGAGCAAAGTTTATGCTTAATCTGAGAGAAACACAAAAAGATATGTTATTAAAGCATATAAAAATGGGGAGCGTGGTTGCAGATTTCACTATGGGAAACGGCAACGACACCCTTTGGCTTTCCAGACAAGTGGGGCCCGACGGAAAGGTTTTTGCCTTTGATATACAAGAAGCGGCGCTGGCTAATACAAAGGCTTTGCTTGAAAAAGAGGGCTGCTTTAAAAACTATACTTTAATTAAAGAATCTCATCATCTGCTTAAAAATCACATTTGCTGTCCTTTAGATGCCGGTATTTTTAATCTTGGCTTTTTGCCCGGCGGTGACAAGGCCTTGACCACATTGAGAAGCACTACCCTACCTGCCATAGAAGCGGCGATATCGCTAATAAAGGCGGGAGGGTGCCTGATGATTGCCATATATCCCGGTCACGAAGAAGGCAGACTTGAAGGTGAACTTATATGCGAAACGCTTTCGGGATACGACCAAAAGCATTTATCCGCATACAGGTTTAACGTACTTAATGCGGCAACATCTCCGTATTTTATATATGTAGAAATCAACGAAAAATACAAAGGCGGAAACTGACAATGACGGACAACTGCAAGCTTTTTCACGGGATAGCTTCTAACAGACTTGCGCCATTGCTTAGCGAATTAAATGTGATAAGACGAAGCTATGGCAACGGACAAATAATCCTTGCGCAGGGGGAAAAAACCGAAAATTTGGGTGTTTTGGAAAGCGGATGCATTGATGCGTTGCACTACACCGCAGACGGAAATGAAAGCTTAATATCCCGCCTTGGGGCAGGACAGGTGTTTGCCGATTTTATCGCGGCAAGCGATAGCAAAGAAAGCCCCGTAACTTTAGTTGCGCAAGGCACATGCACTGTGTTGCTTATACCTTTAAAAAGGCTGTTTTCCGTCGCTGACAGTTTTGTAAGCGAAGTGCGTACACTTATGACCAACTTGGTTGGCATTTACGCAGACCAATATTTTGAACTTAAGGACAGAGTGTTTTGTATTACCGCCCCCACGTTGAGGGAAAAGATACTTAGATTTTTGAGCCTGCAACAGGAAAGAACAAAGTCCTACAGCTTTAAACTAACCATGAACAGAGAGCGTATGGCAATCTATTTGAATGCAGACCGCAGCGCTCTTAGCCGTGAGCTTATGCGGATGAAAAGCGAAGGGATAATTGACTGCAAAGGAAAACAAATAATACTAAAAATTAACCGCAAATAATGTTGACAAAACTTTTGTTTATGTTATAATTGTCAAGGAAAATACAAGGAGGTACAAGCATTAAAGCTTGATTTAGGCTTATGAGTGTTTTGTTTCAATATTTTGAAAATATTGGGTGGCAAATGCCGGTAATGTGGCTTATTGGCGGTATACTTATCTATCTTGCAATTAAGAAGGATATGGAGCCGACCTTACTGTTGCCGATGGGTTTTGGTGCGATTTTAATGAACTTGCCGATTCCGTTGGTAAAAGATGCAGCTACCGGTCAGCTTGTAGAAGCTGAAGGCGTCAGTGAAATTCTTGAAACTTTGTATAACGCAGGTATTGCCAACGAGCTGTTTCCGCTGATACTGTTTATATGTATAGGCGCAATGATAGACTTCGGTCCCCTGCTTTCTAACCCTAAGATGCTCCTTTTCGGAGCTGCAGCACAGTTCGGCATATTCTTTACCTATGCAGTTGCTTCCCTGTTCTTTGACATTAAGGACGCAGCTTCTATAGGTATAATCGGTGCGGCTGACGGACCTACCGCCATAGTTGTTTCTCGCGCGCTTGAGTCTAACTATATAGGCGCTATAACAGTAGCCGCTTACTCTTATATGGCCCTGGTGCCTATAATCCAGCCCCCTGTTGTAAAGCTTATTACTACTAAGAAGGAACGTCTTATAAGAATGGAATACAAGCCTGCGGCTGTTTCCAAAACCACACGTATACTTTTCCCCATCATTATAACCGTGCTTGCGGGTCTGTTTGCACCTGCTTCTGTCGCTTTGGTTGGTTTCCTTATGTTCGGTAATCTTATAAGAGAATGCGGTGTCCTTGATAACCTTTCTGCAACTGCACAGAAAGAGTTGGCTAACCTTGTAACATTGTTCCTTGGCATAACTATCGCCTTTACCATGAGGGGCGAGGATTTCCTTAAACCCGCAACCTTGCTTATTATGGGGCTTGGATTGTTTGCCTTTGTATTTGATACCGTTGGTGGTGTTATGCTGGCCAAGCTTCTCAACCTGTTCAGCAAAAACAAGGTTAACCCCATGATAGGTGCGGCAGGTATATCTGCATTCCCCATGGCTTCCAGAGTTGTACACAAGATGGGCCTTAAGGAAGATCCCCACAACTTTTTGCTTATGCACTCTGCAGCGGCAAATGTTTCCGGCCAGATAGCTTCTGTTATTGCAGGCGGCTTGATTTTGGGCTTAGTACAAGGATGAGGTGACGCGATATGAAAAAGTTGTTTATAATTTTATTTACCTTTGTTCTTTTAGCCTCTTATAGCCAAATGTTTGCTTTTGCTGTTGAAAACGATGTCTTTCAGCCCGTAGATAAAGAATTGCTTGAAAATGTTCATGATGATATCCGTGACAACGGCAAACCGGAAGATAAGCACGAAGGTAAGCCTGAAATGGACAAAAAGCCTCGCCCGGAAGGGGAAGGCGTTCCCACAATCGGTGCTTCTGAGGATGAGAACAAAAATGAGGACGCTATAGAGATAGACCTCAGCACCGAAAGACTTCCTACTGCTTTGAAACACATGGGCGTTGGCCTTGCGGGCGTTATGCTTGTGCTTATACTTATCGGTGTTGTCGTGTTCGTTTTGAACAAATTTTTCAAACCATAAAGTCATCCGTGAAGCCGATCGGCTTCACGTGAGCCCCGAAAACAAAAAGAGCTTCAATCTGTAAAACAGTTGAGGCTCTTTATATTCAAAAAAACCTCCTGTGCCGAAAAACACAGGAGGTTTTAAATTTATGCACGAACTAATACAAGTCCACCCGTAGCAAGTATGTCAATAAGCTCTGAAAAATCTCTCATATCATAACTGCTTAACCCGTACTGTTCATAATTGAAATTTTTATTAAGATCGCTATAAGCGGAATCAAGTATATCAACCAATGAATCGGGAATAGTCAAGGACAAAGTATCACCTTTTACTGAATAATTGCAAGTGGCTTTTACCGCGTAATCGCCACCTTCAGCTTGAACCATAAGACTAAGCTTGTCGCCGTTGGTACCACATGCGATGCTTGCATAATCCTTTATAAAATCCTTATAAAGTCTTGAAGCATGTCGGTCATTAAGTATTAAATCAATATTACCGTCGGAATCAATCTCAATAAAAACTTCGCCGCCTATGCCGTCACTGTCGCCTTCGGCATAAATTTCTGATACCTCCCAAGTGCCAACAAGCTTAGAATCCACAGAATCGGGAACAGCTATCTCGCGGGAGTTTCCGCCTAACGACATAATAAGTATAACAACAGCCTCGGCTACTATAACAACAGCCATAACAATAAGTAAAATAAGCTTCAATTTTCCGCCTTTTGGATTAGCCGGAGGTACAGATGTCATGTCATAACCCACAGAAACAGAACCATCATACGCTTTGGAAGCGTAAAAATCGCCTTGATATTGCTGTGTGGAGTTGTCTGCACCAACGTTCATTTGCTCTGCAGCGGCGCCGCAATTGGGGCAAAAAGCATCGCTGATACTTGTTTGAAATCCGCAATTTTTACAAACCATTTTTTATTTCTCCTTTAAAATTTATTTGTCAATAAAATATTGGGGGTAAATCGGTCCGCTTTCTGTGTAAAACTTCACACCACGTTCACGCAGGAACTCTTTTATTACGTCTGCGTTTAAGCAATGGCCAACATGTAAAAATGCGTTGTTGGCACGAGCGGTGCTTTCTTTGGGAAGCGGTATACCGTTATCATCAAAGCGATACCCAAGATTAAGATGACGTGTTTCGTACTGCATACCGTATACAACGCCACGTTTATCGAACAATGGGCCGCCGCTTTGGCCTTTTAGCCCGGGAGTGCTTAGCTCTAGACCGCATACTCTGCCGTTTTTGGCAACGTGGCGGGTTACCATGCCGTCCAAGGGAAAACGCGGAGTGTTCACAGACTGAACATCGCTCCATTCTATATCGTCATTAATGCCGTTATAAATTGCATTAATACTTTCGGGAAAAGGAAAGCCTACACGGCATAAATAATCACCGGGGCGCACCTTACTTGCATCGTCTGCAAAAACGGCGTAGCCGTTATAATTAAGTCTGTCAAAGCCTTTAAACTGTATTAACGCCAAATCATAATCCTTATGCACATGGCAAGTCATGCCCGTTATAGGTGCAACACAGCCTTTAAAATTGCACTTCATATTAACGGTTATGCCCTTTTTATAGCCGTACTCCAGCTCTAACTTTTTTAGCATCTGAGAGTTGTTTTTTTCGTTCAGAAGCTGCGCCTTGCTTTTTTTGAACATATTATATTTTTCGTTTATCTTTGTTGCTGCAAGTATTGTTTCTGCCACGTGGCGACATGTTATTGCACAGCCCTCCTCATTAACAAAAAACAATGTTCCGGAGCCGGGCAAAATAACAGTTTCGCCATAATTACGGTAGATATACATAATGGGGCGAGTATAATCCCCGACTTTTTCTATTGCATCTGCAAACATCATATCCCTTCCTTCATTAAAAAATGGGGGCGCTTGATATAAGCAAGCACCCCTGTTTTTAGGAACTACATTTTTTATGCATCAGGTTCGCCCTTAAGTGCATAATACTGTTGCTGGAACATATACAACGCGCCGGTACTTTCGTTTGTGTAAGTGTTGCAGAAAGTAAGCTGAGCAGAATCAACGAAAGGATACTGAATTGCAATTTCAGCTATACGTTCAGAGTTTGCGGATGCGAATGCATCCAAAACTCTCTGATTGAACTCATTTCTGTTGAACTCAGCCATATTATCTTCTATTTCCTTTTCGAGGAATCTTGTAAAATAGTAGTCCTTCTTTTCGGAATATTCTTTTTCGTACTGTGCGCTGTAAGCCTCGGTTTCGGGATAATTATCTACCTTTTCCTGATATTCGGGAGTGCCTTCATAGCCTTCGCAAAGGTCGTCAACCTTATTTTTGAGCTGTTCTTCATAACGAACTTCAAGGCGTTCCTTCAAATACTTTTCACAGTCAAATCTGCCTTCTTCAAGTGCTGCCGTGATATCTTCTTCGGGAACAACGTAAGTGTTTTCAACAGAGGTAGTACCTGTAGCTTCAAGCTTAAGCTGTTCTGTCACATAGT
>JAZSIW010000105.1:0-9676 GCA_045534025.1 Eubacteriales bacterium
GGTTAGAACGCTAGCCTGTCACGCTAGAGGTCGTGGGTTCGAGTCCCATCCGGATCGCCACCTTTGCGGATTTAGCTCATTTGGTAGAGCGCGACCTTGCCAAGGTCGAGGTGGCGGGTTCGAGCCCCGTAATCCGCTCCAAACAGACAAGTCCGTAGTCATGCGGACTTGTTTCTTTGTCGGGGTCCCCAAAAAGCCGATAGGCTTCTTGGGGTGATTTATATTTTTGGGGAGGTTTATCTTATGAAAAAAGCTTTACTTTTGTTTTTGTGTGTCATTTTACTTTGTTTTACCGTTTCCTGCAAAAAAGAAAGGCAGACCTTGGGTGAATACGGAGCTGATAACAGCAGGACCGTGTCTGAGGTCGATGTAGAAACTTCTGCTGCGCATACCGCACCTAACGGGGAATTGGCCGGCAAGGTTAAAATATACCGTCCCGATAGCGATTATATGTGTCTTGAATCCATAGAGGTGGAATTCAAAGGCGATGCTTTGGCTTTGGTTGCCGAAACGGTAAAAAACGGCGGCTTGATCCAAGGGTGTTCTGCCGATGAGTTCTATATTGAAGGTGAAGTGCTTCACATTAATATGAACAAGGCATACGAGGACTATGTGTGCGCAGGTAGCGCTTCCGAGTATTTTGGTGTAGGTGCCCTTGTCAATACTCTTATTGCCAATTACTCCGATGTCGGTGTAAAAAAGGTCAGGATAACCGTCGAAGGACATGAACTTAACAGTCATGGCGGTATTTCCGAAGGACCTTTAGGTATGTTTGAATAAAGAAAAAGCTGTAAAAACCGTTTTGGTTTTTACAGCTTTTGTGGATGACCCCAAGAAGCCTGACGGCTTCTTGGGGTGATTTTTTGTTATAGTAAATTGTAAGGGAAAACAGTAAATTTATGTTACGGTTTAGTTGGTTATGCCGTACATCCTAAGTACCTGACGTCTTGTATTTCTGTCAAGATTTTGGGCATCGATATGCTCTGTAACCGCATTTTCCGCTGCTTCGGTTGCAGCGGTAAGGGCATCGTCGGCAGGTGTACCGTCGGAAAGCATACCTTCATAATAATCGTCAAAGGTTTGGTTATACAGAGTATAGCCTTCTCTTACATAATCCTTGGATGCAAGTGCTATGTCAAAGTCTTTGTTAAATCCCTTGCTGCGCAAGGCCGCAAGCACCTGTGTAGCATATTGACTGTCCAAGCCGGAGGTTGCAATAAGTCTTGCAAAATCACTGTACACCTGGTCTTGGGTGTATTCGCTAAGCCCACCGGTTTTATCGCTGTACCTGTTCACAATGTTGTTAGCCATGGTCTGCACGGTAACATCGGGATCAAGTCCGTCAGTTGTATCCGTACTGTTGCCGGAGCTTCCGTCGAAAATATGCCCAAAAAGATTTGAAAACCAAGAATAAACCTTATCTTTTTGTTCCTCGCGGCGTTCTTCTTCTTCGATTTCCAAGCCTGTGTTAAACTTATAGCGGTCATTTTCCAACTGTGCTTGCCATTTCTCTTTGTCTGCGTTTATGTTTGATTGGTTAATATATTGCTGTGACGCCAGCTGGCTTTGCCACTTTTCTTCTTCGGCTTCCATTTCTGCTTCCCAACGCAATTGCTCTTGCTCTTTTTCGGCTTCATCTGCCTCAAGTTGAGTGTCAAAGGTATAGCGGTCAAAATCAAGTTGGTTTTGCCATTTTTCTTTGTCCGCATCTAGCTGAGCGTCAAAGGTGTAGCGGTCAAAATCAAGCTGGTTTTGCAGTTTGTCTTTGTCTGCACCAAGTTGAGCGTTTAAGGCATAACGGTCAAAATCAAGCTGGTTTTGCTGTTTATCTTTGTCTGCACTAAGTTGAGTGTCAAAGGAATAGCGGTCGAAGTCAAGCTGATTTTGCCATTTTTCCTTGTCCGCATCAAGTTGAGTGTCAAAGACATAACGGTCAAAATCAAGTTGGTTTTGCTGTTTATCTTTGTCTGCACTAAGTTGAGTGTCAAAGACATAACGGTCAAAGTCAAGTTGGTTTTGCTGTTTATCTTTGTCTGCACTAAGTTGGGTGTCAAAGGAATAGCGGTCGAAGTCAAGCTGATTTTGCCACTTTTCCCTGTCCGCGTTAAGTTGGGTGTCAAGAGCATAGCGGTCAAAGTCAAGTTGGCTTTGCCACTTTTCTTTGTCCGCTTCCATTTCCGCCGCAAACTTTCGGTCATCCGCATAAAGGGACTCCAGGTGCTCAAGTCTGTTGTATAAGTCGGCCCTTTCCGCTTTGCTCGCTTCCGTTACCCGTTGCGCCATGTCTTTGCCAAGCTCTGCACGTCGGTTGCTGTAGTCGCTTGCAAGTTCCGCCTCGGCGGCAGTATGGCTTTGCGATAAATCCGAAAGTCTGTTGTTTAACGCTATGTTTTGTCCTATAATCAAGTCTGCGCTTTCGCCGGAACGGGCAAGTCCTCTTTCGACAAGTTGTTCGGCAGCGTTCCTTGTGTTAAGGACGTTTTCACCCGTGGCACGGCGCCTTTCGTCGTAGTAGCTTTGCTTCAGGGCTTTGTTTTGAACGTTGTAGCCTGCCTCTAAATCGCTGTACGCACGGTCGTATATTTTTTGATATTCGCTGTCATCAAAGCTGTAATTGTCAATATCATCTTTAACTTCTGATATAAGCTTTTGATAATCCATTTACTCATCCTTTCTCAATTGTTCCTTGTAAAGCCCGTAAGCTGTTTTCCAAACAGGCAAAGTTCGGTAATACAAAGCTTGGGGGACTCTGTGTAAAAAACAAGCTTACAGCTGTAAAATCGTTTTAGGTGCAGTCTGCAACGTACAAGCCTGCAGCCGTCCTGTTCCATAGCAGGCAGCACAAAACGACCGGTAAGCCCTTGTTCTTCTGTCAAATTGCCGCGTAGCAGTGTAAGATTACCCAAAAGTTCTCCGCCGCTTTCTGCGCTAAGGGACGCACCGTTAAGGTTTTTTAAGCTGTATGGCGCCCCAAAGGTGCAATAGGGTGTGGCAAACTCTGCCCGTATTGTCTCACCGCTGTCGTCGGTATAGCTGTCGTTGTGCAAATAGATGCTTGCGCCTATCCCCAGCAAAACTCCGTCTTCGTGCTCACACATGGCGGAAATGTGGGGTATAGCGTAATAATAAAAGCAGTCGGCGGCGTAATTGTATATAAGCACGCCTCCATCAACGGCAAACCACAGTTCCGTCCGTGCCTTTCGGTTGATAATTACAAGCTCGTCCTTGTGTTCCTTCAGAATTTCAATATGCTTGTATACTCTTTCGGAAAAAGGCGTGGCGGTTCTTTCGTCGGCAATAGCGGTAGAGCTCCAACGGTTAATACCGTCATCGCACAAAGTTATGGGCTCATTGTTGCAGGTGGGCATATTACCCTTTATAATACTACCCTTGTTTCCGTTAAGTTCAAAAAGAGGAAAGGATGCGTAAGCCCTGCCGAGATTGTCAACTTTAAGCTCGGAATAGGTGTAATAAGCGCTGTCTTCGCAAAAAATCAACAGCCTGTTATAGCAGGGCACCAAAGAGTTTACGGGCTTGTCAAAAACATGATAACTTGTGTGTGGGAAGTACTCTGCGGAGGGCATACCGTTTGCCGTCTCCGAATGGAAGACATAGTTCGGATAGTCCGGATTGCCGTACAAAAACAGCCTGTTTTCAAAAACGCTTGCGTAGCGGCAGTTGTTAATCATTGCACTGTTCTCGGAATTTTCGTGTACACTGTAACTAATCTCTACGTTGTTTATGCCTTCGGGGGGTGCTTTTGCAAATTCCACATAGTTGCTTCCGGCTTTAAAGTGAAAACCGCTGCTTAAATGCTCGCCGTCTATTATAATATCGCTAATCGCATCAATGTTTGTTTCGGGCAGAACGTAAACTAAGGAAACCCCGTCGCTGTTAAACCGGACACGACGGTTTGGGTTAATCAGGTTAACTTTTTCGTATAGGGTGCCCGCACCGTCGGGCGAACAGGCGGTTGCTACGATAGGAGTATAGCCCTTTATTGCTTGCAGACATTCCATATCGGCGTGATAAATATTGCCGCCAAGGGCATATACACGGCCATAGAACTCAAAAAAGTCCGTAATATCCGCATCTGCATCGCCTAAAGCCGTAAAAGTGTTGTTCTGCAAACAATACCCCGTTCGCCTTCTTGCGGCAAATACCTTTCCGTCTTTGTTCCACAGCCGTGTGACCTTTCCGCCTGTTCCTTCATAAATTACCCCATATCCGCCGCGTTTTTCCAAATGTCCGCTTTGGTTAATTTTAAAGTTTGTAAGGGTGGGAAACGCCTCAACGGTAGAGGAACAGCCTGCCCTTTGGTCAAGCCCCGTAAATTTTTTGACGGAAAGCAAAAATTTATCTGCCATTGTAAGCATAACAGTCGCAGATGTCGTGGCGCATACCTGCAACCTCCTCCTTTGTTCGGTTTATTTCTTCCGTGTAGCGCCTGTGCAGTCGATCATACAGCTGCACATCCTCCTCCATTGCCAGCATTGCCGCCAAGCCAAAGGGCAATACTCCTCTTGCAAGCCTACCGTTACACCGCACTGTATCGCCTACAGAGCTTATATATACGGGTGCGGCACTTTTATCCTGTCTAAGCAGGCGGTCAAGCCACAGGGTCTCGGCAAGCAATATATTTATAAGCCCCACGCAACGGTTAAGATAATCCTCGCAGTCGGCGTTATCGCTGCCGTCGGCGTTTTTGTATCCCAACAGCTCCATGGCAAGGTCGTATATATCTTTTCCTGTCATAATGACCTCCTTTGTTTTTTGTAATAAAGCTATGCTGCCCCTTCTTTTTGCACAGCAAAAATCAGGGGCAGCATGAATTTAAGTGATGTCTGCGGTTTAGTTGTTGGTAACAGGTAAAAATTCCACAGCGCTTATTTTTGTGCCTATGGCATCGGGCACAAGGCTTACGGTAACACCCTCAGCGGTTTTGCTGAAGGAACTGTCCACATAAAGCAAAGCAGTCTTGCCTGCGGCAACGGTGCCCAGCTCTCTGTTGTCACCTGCGCAATAATCTCCGGGGATAAGGCTAACATTTACCGCCTCGGTGCCGTCTGTGTTGTCAACTATAAAATAGCATCTGTCGTCTGCACCCTTCAGCTCGGCGGCATAGGTGCCGCCCTCGGTTTCTTCAAGCACCTTAAGCTCTGTAAGTTTGTAAAGTCCTTCTACTGTGGTAACGGGTATCTTGGTCATAGTAAATCCTCCTTATAACGCTCTTATATTTCGTTGCTGCCGTCTGACACGGGACAGGCAACCAACTCTTCGGGGCGTATAACCTTCGCGCCAAAGACAATTCTGCCTCTCACAGCGGTATCGAAGCTGTCCTCAAGTCTGTCAATAACCTGTGTTTCCAAAACCTGCTCTGCGTAAGCGATAGAGCTGTAGGAGCCTGCAAGCATTACGGTGTTGCCGTCCTCGTCGGTGGCAAGCTGGTTGGAGACGTAAATGTCACAGCCAAGCTCATCGGTAAAGCCCGTACTACCCGTGCCGTTTACGCCTTGGTTAACGGAAAACTTAATGCCTGCCAAAAGAAGCTTGGTCTTGATAAAGGGAGGCACCACTATCCATATTCTGCCGTCGGGCACGTTCTTTTCTTCAAGTACCTGCTTCATTTCCGCAATCGCCTGCAAAACGTTTGCAGGGGTGGCTTCCACCTTGTCCATAGCGGTGCCTGCCTGAGGATACAAGCCGAAAACGTAAGCGTCTACCTGATTTTTAAGGTTGTAGGAGGCACGCTTTGTCTGGGAGTCCTTAAGCCCCACACTGCTTCTAAGAGCTTCAATATCCTTTACCTTAAAGGAAAACGCCTTGTCCTGGTCAATATAAAGGGTGGTCGCCGCATCGTCTATATCCTCGTATGTAACCTCACCTGTGTAGTCGTATACGGAAGGTTCGGAAAGGCCTATAAAAGTTACGCTGTCGCCGGCGCTTTTAATATCACCGCTGAAATCGGTGTAGCATACGGTGTTTGCCAAAAGATTGTCCTCGTTGGTGCGGAGTATCTCCGCCGCTATAATTTTTTCAATACTGTTGTAGTTAGCCATAATTACATCCTTTCTTTATCTGTGTGTTATATCTTCCATTTGCTCAGAGAACGCAAAATTTTAGGAAAACTTTTCTTAATTGCTTCGGGGGACATAGCCTCCACCTGCTCCATGGTAAGCTCGCCTTCGTCCTCGCGTGCGTTAACGGGGGGCGGCGCCATCCCGTTGTTCTTGGCGTTAACGCTTTCCGCATAGCTTTTGTCCCCTTGGTTTGCTGCCAAATACAAAGCGTAGGCGTAGGGCAGGGGAATACCGTCCGTCATATCCTTCCAGACAGACTCGGGTATCCCCTCCGACTTAACATCGGGGAAAAGCTGTTTAAAGCGCTTTATTTCCTCCTTAAGCTTTGCCTTCTTCGCCTCTTTGCGCTTTGTGGCACGGGCGGCAAGTGCTTCCTTGCGGGCGGCGGCAACGTAAGCCGCCGTGTCCTTGGGCATTGCGGCCGCTTTTCGGTTAAAGAAGGCGGTTCTTTCCTGTACCAAGGCTTTCATAAAGTTCTCTACGCTTATGTTTGCGTCCGCCGCCATATCCTCAATAATTTCGTAGATCTGCTCTTTTGTCATGCTGTTCCTTTCTGCAACGGGGGTTGCGTGTTTTTAATATCCTCCAAAAGTTCTGCTTTCTTCGGAATAAGCTTGTCGGGTATACGTTCCAGATACTGCTTTAAGGTGATTTTGCCTGCTTGTAAGAGGGCATCAAGTGTGTTTAGTGAAGCAATTTCGGACCAATAGCTGGCAGTACCTGCTTCTACCCTGCAGTCAAATATGCAATGCTTGTAGCGGCTTAGGGGTAGCTTGTCAAAGCCGTCGCCTTTTTCCACCAAGCGCAAATCGTCATAGTAGGAAAAAATAAAATCCAACCAAACAAGACCTATGGCCTCGGCAAAGGCAAACAGGTTACGCTTTATGTTTTCAAGGGGCATTGCAGATGCCTTTTGCAAGGCAAGAATAGCGGAGGTGTTTCTGGGGTCAACGTCGCCAAGGGCAGTATCCGTAGCCCCCAAAAATTCTTTGGTGTGACTTATGGCAAGAGACAAAAGTTCCAGCATTCCCGACTGCATCTGTCCTGCAGGCAGTACCTTAGCAACGCTGTCTACGCTACCGTTAACCGCAATGGCCTCGCCCACCTTGTTTGTCCAATTATCTATGATGGTAGAATCATAAACAACCTTGGAAAAAGCAGTGTCCATCATGTGCTTCATCGCCATGGCAAAGCCCTTGTTGATGAAGATTTGGTTTTCGATAAGTCCTGTGGCAACAGCTTGTCCGTGCCATGAGTTTTTTATCCCTGTCCAATTCATAAAACAAACAGGGTAAAGAGATAGGGGTGTCTTTGTTTCTGGGCATATAACGGCATTTTTAACTGACTTGCGGTAGCAGACCTTCCCGTTTTCGTCCTTCCACAACTTGATAAGTGCGGTGCACTTAGTGCCCTCCAGCTCTTTTTCCGCCATATCTCCGCTTTGGTAGGCGGTATCATCGTCTGCACGTATCTTATCAATCTCACTTTGTGCTGCGCCGTTTTCTTTTGCCGCCTTTATAAGGGAGGCAACGGTTTCTCTGGACGAGATAAGAATATAAGGCTGGGCCTGCACGTTTTTGCTGTTGGGGTTCCCAAAAAACACGTTTGTGTTATCCACCAACACGGTTTTAAAGTCACCCGTAAAGTGTTGACCCGTTTTTACCGACCTATCCCAATATGTGTAAGCTATCGCATCACCGCTAAGGGCGGCATCCGTCAGGGCGTCGGAAAGCAGGTCGTTAAGCTTGTGCTTGTCTGCCTTTGCTTCGATGATTTTATTTATAACCTCGGTAATGCTTTCCGCTTCCTTTTGAGAAACGCCGCCGTCATTACCGAAGGGCGAGGCGTAAGAAAAGCGTATTGCGGTCTTGCTTTGCATTATGGAAGAAATGTAATAACCGATAATACGCTTGAATATATTAAAAACAGGCTTGGGCAACCCGCCCGCATCAACACCTGTCCATTGGTCTCCTCTGTAAAACCTTTCGTTGCGGTTTACGGTGGAGTAAAGGTCTATGGAGTGGTTGTATTCCTTTCCCTGTTCAAACAGCAACCAGTCCTCCGTGCATTGGTTTTTCTTTTTGTTAAACATACATCCTCCTAATAATCAATAATACTTCTGTAGGGCTCTTTTTCGGGCCGCACTCCTTCAAAGCTGTAGCTGTAGGAAAGCCTTTTGCCTTGAGGCACGGCGCTTTTGGGCGTTCTTGACATAAGCGCATAACGTAAGGCCTCGGGCGCGTGGGTAATCTCGTGGGGGGTGCCTGCCGCGTCCTCTTTTACGTTTTCGTCAAAGCGAAGCAGGGGCAAACAGCGTATAAGATTATCACAGCAGTCGAAAATGCAAACACCGCTTTTGCCATCCTCTCCGTCCTTCAAATATTCCCTTACCACACGCCAGCCGTTTATGCGCTCGTTTTGCGCTTTCTTCAGCCCCGTAAGCCCTGCGGCGTTCATTATCTCTGCGCCGCTTTTACCGCTTTCCTGTCTGCGATTCCACAAATTTGGGGATGTTACCGTGTAGCGTATGCTTTCCCCTGCGGGGGTATTCGCCCTTATCTCCTTCGCTGCCTCAGAAAGTAAAAGCCCCGACTTGTAAAGCTCCCTGTATACGTAAAGCCGCCCCTCGGGAGAGACGGCTATCCATAAACAGGCGGTCATATCAAGCCCGTAGTCCAAGCCTCTGAACTTCTGCCAATGGGCAGGGATATTAAAGGGACGGCAAACGTGCACGTCCTTGCAAAATTCGGGGAAAAACGCCCCCTCAAAAGAGTCCCAATCCCCGTACAGCATGGCGGCACGGCGCTTTTCCGGAAGCGCCATAAGCGCTTCCACATACTCGGGGTTGTTTTCCATAATATAGCCGTTGTCAAAGACCAATGAGCGTATAAAAGCGTAGTTTTCCGCCTTTTCGTTTCCGCGGTATTGCCTGTCCACAAACAGCCGTTTAAACCAGTCGTGCCCCACGCCGCCGGGGTTGGCGGTCAGGAACATTCTGGGTGAAAAGTGCTTTTTCATACTGCCCGATACACGGTTGCATTCCGTAAGGCATTGGAACTGAAAATAGGTAAAATGGGTTGCCTCCTCCAGCCCGATAACCTCGTAGGACTGCCCTTGGTATTGCAATACGTCGCTTTCCGCGTCGCAGTAGCCCAGCTTTATGCGGCTGCCGTTTTTAAAGCGGAACTCCTTTTGGCTTTCTCTGTATTCGGCTATGTCGCAAAGCAGTTTTTGCAAGGGTAGAATGTGGTTTTCCCTAAGCTCGCCCAGTGTACGCCTTAAAAGCAGAATGTTTATTGCAGGGTAGTTAAGGGCAAGCAATACCATCTTCATGCGCATTGCCCAGCTTTTGCCGCCGCCCCTTGCACCGCCGTAAGCGGTGTACCTTGCATCGGACTCAAAAAACAGCCTTTGCTTTTCGTTGGGGCTTATAACTATTTCGCCCATTCCTTAGCCACCCCTTTTATAATGACCGTATCAGCACCTGCGGCAGCGTCCTCGCTTTTGTCACGGTATCCGTGGTTGTTCTTAAGGTCAAAGGAAAGCAAGTCGGATCGGAGCCATGGCGTTCTGTGGGCCAGGGAGTGGGCCTAAGA
>JAZSIW010000143.1:0-12926 GCA_045534025.1 Eubacteriales bacterium
GTTGTCTTCCTAAGACCGCTTGGCCTCCGACTTCCGTGCCATACCGTGTCATCCCGTATATATGTGCGCGAATTTCCAAACAGCCCTTGACTTTGCCGAACAAATGTTCTATAATGCTGACAAATAAATAAAAAGCTGTGGTACAGCCTTTGGAAGGAAGGCGAAGCCGCAAACTATTGCAGGACCCCGCATTGTGTGGGGAAAGATGATGCTTTTAAAGAAAGGAAAACTATGGATTTTCGTGTTTTTTCCACCCAGCTTTTACAAAACAAGCTACGTATGGAGGTGGCGTTTTTAAACCTAAGCGATGAGATAGCTATGCTTGAGGAGGCAAAGACCTCCGTTGCCACGGGCAACTGTAACGGTGCGCCTGTTACGGGCAGTGGCGGCAACAGGTACGAGGAAAGGCTTGTTAAGCTTATTGACCTGTGTGACGAGCTTAGGGCAAGGCGCAAGAATATTGAGACTAATCTGGAGTGCATAAAGCGTGGCTTTACCGCCCTTAGCGACTACGAAAAGGATTTGCTTAACAGCTTTTATGTCTACGGCGGCAGAGGGGTTGCGGAAAAGGTGATGAGCCGCTACCACAAGGAGCGCTCCAGCGTTTACCGCGATAAAGACAAAGCGCTTGCCAACTTTACACAAGCGCTTTACGGGATTGGTGCATAGGTTTACAGGTAATTTTTTGCCGCTTTGATAAGAGCTTCTGCCTTAGCAGCGCCTGTTTCGTCACCGCTTAGGCGGCAACCCTTCAGGCGTTTTTCGGCGGCGTCGGCTATCTTGCGGGCATAACGGCAGAAGTCCTCGTTTTGGGGACCTTCCTTGCCCAAAAACAAATCGCTGTAGCTGTAATCGGTATTTTTGCCCGTATAGCGGCAAAGAATTACACAGTACACACGCCTGCCCTCGCTTACAAAGCGTTCTTCATTAATCTCAAAGCCGTTTTCCCACAGATAACGGCGCAGGTCCTCGGCGTGGGTCATGGGCTGCAGAATAAGGGGCACATGGGCTTTGTCGCCTGCGTCACCGATAATGCGGGCGATAAGCTCCCCGCCCATACCGCAGATGGCGGCGGCATCGTAGCTTTCCTTTTCCACCGCCGCAAAGCCGTCGGAAAGCACAAAGCTTGCCTTAAGCGAAGGGCAAAGTGTCGCCACGTTGCGCTTGCCGCTGTCCAAAGGACCTTTGTTTATGTCACTTATTACCGCCTCGCTTATAACACCTGCAAGGCATAGGGAGATGGGTAGCAACGCATGGTCACTGCCTACATCCAAAAGCCTTGTGCCGTAAGGCACAAGGCTTTCAATTACTTTAATACGTTTTGTTACCGTCATTATTTGTAAAGCTGCGCAAGGTCTTCCTCAGTAAGGATAACTATAACATAGTCAACATTGGTGTTGCCGGGGGTACCTGCATAGTCCTTAGCCTTGGTGCCCTGGATGCTGAACGTACCGGAGGCGTTGAAAACAGAGTTACGGAAACGCTCTGCCAACATGGGAACTATAGGAGTAGTATTGTCGGAACGGTAAATAAGTGCGCTGGGAAGGTAAAGGTCTTTTCTGTTGGTGCCGAAAGCAAACTCGCTGTCGGAAAGAACAGGGTTATAGTCTGTGTCGGTGGTGTAGAACTCGTCCTTAAACTCGGTGTTGTAGAAACGGTAGTCCTTTTCACCTATGGTAAGCTTGATGTCGGATATGAGGGAGAAGGTCTTAAGGAATTCTTCGTCAATTTCCTCGGGCTCTTCAGATTCCTCAGAGTTCTCAGGTTCTTGTTCAGGCTCTTCCTCGGAGGAAGCGTCAGAGGTTTCTTCCTCGGAAGAAATTTCCTCTTCGGTTACTTCCACGCTTTCTTCCACTTCTTCAGAGAAGCCGGAGTAAAGCTCTTCATCGTCATTGTATTCGCTTTCTTCAACAACGGGAGGAGTCTGGGTGTTAACCGCATATTCCTTACCGATGTCAAGGTCAAACTTAGGAACAAAGTCGTAAACTGTTTCGGTAAACATCTCTCTGTCAATACCCAAATAGCCTGCCAAGTCACCAAGATAAGCTTCTACTTCGTTTACGTCAAAGTCTTCCAAGCCGCGAGGTGCCGCATCGGGGAACTTTTCTGCAATATAGCTCATTATTTCATAATAAGCTATATAAGCCGCATAGTCGGTCCAACCGCTGTAGGTGTCGTAGAACAAGGGGTAGTCCTTTGCATTTGCAAAAGCCTCACCAAGGTCTATAAAGTGCACATTGTCTTTATCAACATCGTGTATAGCCTTGATAGTTTGCTCAAGCAATTTGTTGTCATACTCATAGCCTTCGGGAAGGGCGTCTGCCATCATGCTTTCTCTGGAAGGCGCGAGGACATAGATTATCTCTGTATCGCCGGAGCCAAGGTTAAGACCCTTTATGGAGGTGGTAAGCGCTTCCTGTTTGCCGAGATTTACAGAGGTGTCGCTTAAAAGTGCAAGAGCGTTTTCGTCAAAAAGCACAAAGCGGTCGGAAACCACGATGGGGTGTGTAAGCAAGCCTGCTTCGCCCTGAATTTTAGAAACTACCTGCTTTACGGACGCACTTTCTTCCTTACCTTCTGCAACAGCGCTGATTTCTATTGTAGCGGAGGAATTAACCAATTCAAGAGACAAAGCAAAGCTTGTACCCTTAGCGTTTACGGAAGCAGAGTTTTCCAAACCAAAGCCGGATGCGGATATACGCGCATTTTCTTCACAGGTGCCGCAAACAATAACGGTATCAACGTCCTTGTTTATAACGGCCGTAATAACGGGCTTGGCGGTTTGACCGTCAGGCGTTACGTCGTCGCTTTCGTCACCCGAAACGTCTTCGGTCGTTTCGTCAGATGCATCTCCTGACTGGTCGCCGCCCAATTTGTCATGAGAAATGTCATCCAAGGGGTCGCCTGCTTCTCCGACACAAGCGGCAAAAGACAGCGCTGTACAAAGTACAAGCAGTAATGCCAAAATTTTTCTTGTAGTATGCATAGTGATTTCCTCGTTTCTGCTGTTCGGCATAATGTATGGTTGCTGTGGGATTATGCCGTGATTTAGTCTTCAGCCTTCTTGGCTTCTTCTATAATCTTGTTGGCGATTTCGCCGGGAGCTTCTTCGTATCTTACAAAGTCAAATGTGTAGCTGCCTCTGCCCTGGGTCATTGCTCTGAGCTGGATAGCATAGTTGTTCATTTCTGCAGAGGGGATTTCCGCTTCAATAACGGTGTAGCCCTTTCTGTCGCTTTCGCCCATACCCATTATTCTGCCGCGGCGCTTGGAAACGTCACCCATGATATCGCCGGAGTAGGAGGTGGGGATAAGAACCTTAAGGTAACCAACGGGTTCAAGAATTACGGGGTTAGCGTTAATGGTCTGCTTGTATGCAAGGATTGCCGCAAGCTTAAAGGAGATTTCGTTAGAGTCAACAGGGTGGTAAGAACCGTCGAACAGGTCGGCCGCAAGGTTAACTACGGGGAAGCCTGCCAAAACGCCCTTCTGCATTGCTTCAAGAAGGCCCTTTTCTACTGCGGGGTAGAAGTTCTTGGGAACAGAGCCGCCAACAACGCTTTGGGTAAAGGTAAGACCTTCTTCTTCGCCGCGGCTGAAGGTGATCTTAACGTGACCGTACTGACCGGAACCGCCGGACTGCTTCTTGTGCTTACCGTCGGTCTGAAGGGTCTTCTTAATGGTTTCACGGTATGCGGTCTTGGGTTCGCTGTATTCTATGGAAACGCCGTAACGGCTCTTAAGCTTGGAAGCCACAACGTCAAGGTGGATGTCGCCCAAGCCGTGTACAAGCATCTGCTTGGTTTCGGCGTTGTTTTCATACTTAAGGGTGGGGTCTTCTTCAAGAAGCTTTGCTATACCGGTGCTTATCTTGTCTTCGTCGCCCTTGCTCTTGGGAACGATAGCCTGACGGTAGTAGGGCTTGGGATAGTCGATAGCCGCAAAAGCTTCCTTGCCGCCAAGGGTGTCGCCTGTGTTGGTAGCCGCAAGCTTGGTGGTGTAGCCGATGTCGCCCCATGCAAGGTCTTCAACTTCGGTTTCCTTAGCGCCTACGCAGGTGTAGATTCTTGCAATTTTTTCGTTTTGCTCGCTGCGGAGGTTAACAAGCTGAGTATCCTTCTTAAGGTTGCCGTTCATTACGCGGAAGAAGCTCTTCTTACCGAAAGCGTCTGCAACGGACTTGAAGCAAAGAAGTGCGGTGTCGCCGTTAGCGGAAAGCTTAGCTTCGCCGTCTTCGGTCTTTTCAGCGGCGGACATAAAGTATTCAGCAATTATATCAAGGAAGGTAGAAACGCCTGCCATGGTAGCTGCGGAACCGGAGAATACGGGGCATACGATACCGTTAGAAAGGCCCTTCTTAAGCGCAACAAGCATTTCGTCATCGGTAAGCTCCATTTCTTCAAGGAACTTTTCCATAAGGTCGTCATCGGTTTCGGCAAGTGCTTCCATAAGCTCTTCCTTAACGCCGTCAAACTTAGACATATCAACGCTAACCTTCTTAGCGTTGCCCTTTGCATCATACTCAAAAGCTTCGCCGGTTATGATGTTGCAGAAGGTCTTAGCCTTGCCTGCGCCTTCAAAAGGAACTACGATAGGGCAAACCTTGTTGCCGAACTGGTCCTTAAGGCCTGCAAGAACATTGTCAAAATTAGCGTTTTCGTCATCGGTCTTGTTAACAAAGATGCACTTGGGCATTTTGTCTGCATAGTCCCAAGCAAGTTCGGTACCAACCTTAAGGCCACTCTTGCCGTCAACAACAAGAACAGCGGTATCAGCTGCACGAAGTGCCTGCTTAACTTCGCCTGCAAAGTCGAAGTAACCGGGGGTGTCAAGCAGATTTATTTTTTTGCTCTTCCATTCAAATGCTGCAAGGCTTGCTGCGATAGAGCTGCCGCGCTTCTTTTCTTCGGGGTCAAAGTCAAGGTTGCCGCCAACCCTGTCAATTGCGCCTGCAAGCAAAAGCATAGCCTCTGCCAATGCGGTTTTGCCGTCTCCGCTGTGTCCGAGCAGAGCGATGTTTTTAATGGAATCAGATTGATATTTTGCCACGTGTTTGTCCTCCAAAATATATGTTATTTGATTTTTAACGCAATACAGACCGTCCTCCGCTTTGCTGTATACAAAGGCAGAAAAAGACAGCTTTACTTATTATAAAATATTAATGAAAAATATTCAATACATTTTGCCAATATTTTTTTAATCGGCTGTAAAATAATTGCCCGACTTTTTGTGCAAAACCGACAAAAAGTTGCTTACAGCAGGAAGGATAGCGCCGCCATAGGGGCAAACCACAGCAATTGGAACAACAGCACTGCCAAGCTTCCGTAGGCGGAGATGCCGCCTGTAAGTGTCAAAAACGCCACCGCAAACATAGCTATTGCCATGGCCGCTATGTGTATTATGCAGTTGCTTTTTGTTGCGTGTCTTGTGCGGTCGCACAGGATAAACATCTTCAAGAAGTTGTGCAGGGAGGATGCGGATACTATGCCCGAATCCACCTCGTCCGCCGTGCCGTTCATCTCCTCGGGTATGCCGCCCTTAAGCACTGCCACGGGGCACTTCTTGTATTTTATACTTTTTTGCAAAAGCTCGTTGTTTATGTTGGGGTCAAGGGTCTTTATGCCCACGCAGACACCTGCACGGTACATGCTGTGAAGCAGTGTATCAAAATCGGGGTTTATGGCGTACTTAACGTATATTTTGGCAACAACCGTATCGTTTATTGCCATATACATTACCGTGCCCACGTTCTTGGCGTAAACGTCGTCCGCCTCGTCCACCGGTGCGTCCATACGGCTGTGGCGCATATAACTGCGCTTACCCAAATAATAGTCCATGCCGTCCATTACCACATAAAGTCCGTCTGCGGCGGAGTCTATAAGCCTTATGCTGTCGGGCTTGGGCACCTTGTCCAGCATATTGGCGGTAACGGTCTTAAGAGGGCCGCCTATATAGTCAAAAAGCATACCCAAGCGGGTCATAACCTTATCTATGGAATAATTGCCGTAGGTCTTAACGCCCGTAACGCTTACCATGTGGGGCAGAAAAGCCTCGGTATCTGCAAAGGAAAGCACAGCCGCCTCCGCATACTCCTCCGCAATGGCGTTGCCCACAAATGCACCGTTGTAGCGCTTTGCATGGCGGCAGGCCACAATAACGGGCAGGCTTATCATAAAATACGCCGTAATGGGAGTTGCCGCACAAAACAGCAAGGTTGCGGCGGAATATGCCCCGTAGCTGTCACCGCTTGTAAGGTAGGATGCCATAAACAGCGCAACCGCCGCCATAAAGGTAACGGGTACAAGAAAGTTGAATATGTCTTCGCTTTTGGGTCTGCGTGTGGTACGTGCGAAAAAGCCGGACACAAAGGACGCCTTCTTTACGGTAAACAGTTCACTGCTTTCGCTTAGATGCTTAGCAAACTCGCCTGCTTCGCCTGCCTCGCCCCCTATTGCCATGGCGGTAAACTTGGGCTTTTTTATGCCTACTATTCTGAATGCGCCAAGGTCTTTTTTACATTGCATATACTTAACGGTAGCGGATGCCAAAGCCGCCGCTGCCGCCGTTAGGCAGTAAAGCTTAAGCTCGGGGTCGGTAGGATTAACCACAAGGCTTACCACACAGAACGCCGATGCGGCCAAAATGCTTGCCGCCATTACGCTATCTGAAGTAAGCTTCATATTTTTAAAGGCGCGCATGCCGTTTATAAAGCTTTCAGACATTATCATTATAATAAAGCACAAAAGCTGTAGGTCTGCCAGGATATACACAGCGCCGAAACGACCGGGTTTAAGGTAAGGACTGCGGGCGCTTTCGCCGTTTGCCAGCTCCATGTAGAATATAAGCCCCGTAAGCAGAAGCACGCCTATAAGCTTTAGCCGACTAAGCGCAACGGCACGGTTAAGCATTGTGGCAATTTCCGTATTTTGTTCTCTGTTTTTGTATTCGAACAAAGTAGACTTTTTATCGGATTTTGCTTTTTTTCTGTGCTTTTTGGATTTTTTTGAGGAGCGTGCCCTCTTTAGAGTTTCCTTGTCTTCCCGGCTGACAAGCTCTTCAGGCGGTGCCTCCCCTTCCTCCATCATATCAAAGACCATGCGCAACTTTTTGTCTTTTTCGCTGTCCGCATCGTTCTTTTCGGCACGCACTTCGTCCTCTTCATCTACTCCAAGGGTAAGCTGGTCGAGGTTTTCGTCTTCTGTATCTATGCGTATCTCGCCGCTGTTTATCTTTTCGCTAAGGGCGGCAAAATCTTCGTCAAAGCTTGTCTTTTCGCCGTTATCTAAAGGAAGCTCTTCTATTTGCATAGTGTCGCCGAAACTAAAAAGCTTTTCCTGTACAAACTTTTTCTTTTCGGGCGCGCTGTCCGTAAGCCTCGGCTCTGTCGTTTCTTCGGGCGCGCTGCCGTCCATCATTGCAAAAATATGGTCAACCTGCTTACTGCCCCGCTTGCCGCCTTTGCTGAAATATTCAAGCAAGGACTTGTCCTCGCCGGAGTGCGCCTCAAGCAAAGCTTGCAGGCGGCTGGTGTTCATATTATCCTCTGTTTTTTCCTTGCCGCTGTATTCATTAATAAGCTCCTGCTCCTCCGTGATGGCAGCAGGTATCTCCGCCGATATGGCCTTCTCGTCGGCATCTTTTGCTATCTCCGCTTCCGCTGCCGCCTTAAAGTCGGGCACGGCAACGTCTTTTGCCGCTTTGGTGTCTTTGGCGGCACCTGCAAGTATATCGTCTATGGCAAGTATGCTGTTTTCTTTGTTTTCCTTAGACATTTTATTCTCACACCCTTTATAAAAAAGCTTGGTTCAGCGGCGTCCCTTTGCCGCCTCAAAAAGTACTACTGCCGCCGCATTGGATACGTTAAGGGAGTTGACCTTGCCGCGCATGGGGATGCTTACCACAAAGTCACAGTTTTCCCTTACAAGGCGGGATACTCCGTCCCCCTCGCTACCCAATACAAGTGCGCAACCGCCTTTGTAATCTATACCGTCGTAGGGCTGACCGTCCGCCTCCAAAGCGTAAATCCAAAGCCCGTTTTCCTTTAAATACTCAATAGCCGAAGAAAGGTTTGCCACCTTGCATACGGGGATATGCTCCACTGCGCCTGCAGATGCCTTCACCGCCGAGGGAGTAAGCAGTGCGCTGCGGCGCTTGGGGATGATGACCCCGTGACAGCCCGCGCATTCCGCCGACCTGATTATTGCGCCTAAATTATGGGGGTCGCTTACGCAGTCCAAAACCACCACAAAGGGCGCCTCGCCTCTTTCTGCGGCAAGGGCAATTATATCCTCAAGGCTGGCATACTCCCTTTCGGGTATCTGGGCGATAACCCCTTGGTTTGCCGCCGCCATGCGGTCAAGGGCGGCACGGTCGCTTTCCACCACAGGCACGCCTGCACGGGTAGCCTCCGCAAAAATAACGGTCAAAAGCCCGTCCCTTGCACCCTTTAAAATATAAAGCTTATCTATTGTTTTACCGCTTTTAAGAAGCTCTCTTACCGCATTTCTGCCCGCAATAAGATTTTCGCTTTCCTGCGGAAGTCTGTTTCTGTTATCAGCCATGCATACCAACCCATTTCAATTTCTATACAGAATGTATTATAGCACACTTTCGTCCCTTTGTCACGCTTTTTTTGCAGCTTTCGCATAAAAAAACGAAAAATTTACAGAATATGTAAAAGAGGTGGAAATTTATGACGGTTATTCTGTTGCGCACTCTTATATTTTTTGTGCTTTTAAACTTTGGTATGCGTATGATGGGCAAGCGCCAGATAGGGGAACTGCACCTTACCGAGTTTATTACCGCGGTTATGCTGTCGGAGTTGGCCATACTGCCCATGACCGACGCCGATATCCCTCTGCTTTACGGCGTGTTTTCTGTGTTTACCCTGTGCTGTCTGGAGGTTATAAGCTCTCATTTATGCCGCAACATCCCTGCCCTGCGGCGGGTAATGGAGGGGCGGCCCTTGGTGCTGGTAAGCCGTGGACATATCATAGAGGAAAATCTTGCAGGCAGTCGTATAAGCACGGACGAGCTTTTTTCTGCCATCCGCGTGGCAGGCTTCAGGGGCATAGATGAGGTTAGTTATGTAATTTTAGAGCAAACGGGGGCAATAAGCGTGCTTGCCAACCCAAATACCGCGCCGCCCGCCGCCGAGGATTTAAAGCTTAAGGTGGAAAATAAGGGCATAAGCCATCCTATCATAATAGACGGCTGTATTCAGCAGCGCACCCTTGGGCAGACGGGCAAGGATATGGCGTGGCTTAAAAAACAGCTTAAAGCAAACGGGCTTAAGGAGAAAGAGCTTGTCTATTTTTGCGTGGATGACTGCGATAACATAAGCTATGAAAGGAAAAGGGAAAAATGAGGGGGTTTTTGGTTGCGGTAACGGTGCTGGTGCTTATTGTCGGCGCAGTTGGGGGTTGCGGCGTTTATACTCTTGGGGTGCTTAACAGGGTGCAGGACGGGGTAATGACCGCCCAAAGCACAGAGGAGCTCAAAGAAATCGCAGATTATTTACAAAAGGAAAAGGCCTTCCTTCGCCTTACGGTAAAGGAAAGCCGTATAGATAAAATCATATCGGGGACGGAGAAAGCCGCCGCTCTTTGGGGTACGGAGGGATATTACGCCGCCCTTAACAGCGTAGCGCTGGAGATTGAAGGCCTAAAACGGGACTTCAGCCTTAATCCATTTTAACTGATATAAGCTTCACCTGTGTAGTCGATGGGGTTTATAAACAAGTGAAAATCGGCAAGCTCTATATAGGCAACGCCCTCGTCTGCCACTACCTCCAAGGCACGCTCATAGCTTAGGTTTGCACAAACTCGATTGGAAAGCAGGTAGTCATCCACCCCCAAATAGCCTGCTTCCGCCAGGTCTACACGCTCGCCCTCTTTCAGCACTCTGTCAATAACGGCTTGCTTTTCGCGCTTGCCGTACATAGCCTCCCTTTGCACCATTATGCATTGCTGTACCGTGTAAACGTCCAGTAGGTTTGCGATAAGGTCACGCTCGTAGTCTGCCTTACTTTCGTAGCCCAACGAGCGCCAGCCACGCTCATAGGCTTCCTGCTTGGTGGGATATCTCAGGTTGTAGTATACCCTTACGGTAAGCTTTTCGTCGGGACTTTGGGCGTAAAGCTCTGCAAGCTTTGTTGTCAGCCCCTCTTCCGTAAATTCTGCGGGCGGGGGCAAATAAGGCTCTATGCTGCCGTAGCTAAATCCAAACTTAAGCTGATCTGCCTTTTCATAAGCGGGGAAAAACAGCATCTTGCCCGGGGCTTCGTCCTTTTTTAGTGCCAAAAACTGCTCCTTTGTGCCTGCCATAACCGCCACAAAGTCGTTACAAAGCAAATAGGCTTCGCAGTCTTCGTTTTCCACACCGTAAAGAAGCTTAAAGCCCTTGCTTTGCAGGTGCTTTATATATTCTTCGCCAAGCTCTCCGCAGGCGCGAAGCTCTGCCTTGCCGACGGCAACACAGGCATCGTACGCCGTTTCGTAGGCGGCGGCGTATTCGGGGTCGGAAAGGATTTTTGCCCTTATCTCACCTTCGTTGATCCCCTTCGCCTCATAGTCCAGGTACAGCTCCTGCCACATTTTAAGCAGTGTGTCATAAAGGGCTTTTGCCCTTTGTCTTTGTTCCTTTACGTCGGTAAATGCTTCCGTGTCGGTGTTAAAGTTTACACACTTTACACCAAAGGCGACAAGCTCATCGTCTGCCACTTCCTCTGTTAAATACTTATAAAAGCTTTCCATTACGGTAATATCGTCGCTAAGCTTTTCCGTAGAATAGCTTTCTGTATTGCTGTCGGGAGAGCCTTCGTTAATCCCGCCCGACCACAAAAGCTTTTCTTTTGGTATGGGCGTGTCCTCGCTGATTTCCTCGGTGCTGTTTTCTTCGGATGTGCTTTCTTCCGTGCTGCTTTCCTCGCCCTGAAGCACCTGTTCCTTGCTTTCGCTGTTGGCAGGGGCGGGGTCTGCTTTGGGGAACAGCAATACCACAGCTACCGCAAAGGCTAAGCACGCCGCAAGGGGCAAAATCCATCTGAGAGGAGAGGGCTTCTTTGAAGCTTTATCAAGTGCCCCTTCTTCTATGTATTTATCGTCGATGTTGCCTATGGCATCAATAATGTTATCGGGCTTCATATTTCGTATCCCTCCTTTTCAAGTACTGTCCTTAGCTTTTCTCGTAACCTGTGCAGGCTGACCTTGGCGTTGCTTTGGCTTATCCCAAAGCTTTTGGCAAGGTCGGCTATGGAGTAAAAGTACCAATATCTACCCACAAACAGCCGTCTTTCCCTGTCCTCAAGGGTGGAGATAAAGCTGTTTATGCACCTTGTAAGCTCCGCCGCCTCAAGACTTTGGACGGGGCAGTTACGGGCAGATGGCAGGCACTCCGCAAGCTCCTCGTAGGCTATGGAAACCTCGCCGCCCCGTTTTGCTGTATTGCGGCTACGCCACTTTTTAAGTGCACAGTTGCGGGCAATTTTCCCCAAGTAGGCACGCAGGCTTGCAGGCCTTTCGGGCGGTATGGAGCTCCAAGCGCCGACATAGGTGTCGTTTACGCACTCCTCTGCATCCTCACGGCTGCCCAGCACACCAAAGGCTACAGTAAAGCAGTAAGCCTTGTAGCGGCGGGCGGTTTCGTCAATCGCTTTTTCGTCACGGGCAAAGTATAGCTCTATTATGTCCTTGTCTTCCATCAAAGCTCACTCCTTTCAATAATATAGTACCTGAAAATTTCAAAGGGTTACAAAAAAGAGCGCAAATATACGCTCTTTTACAGTTTGCTATAAATTTAAAAGGTTTTCCGCATTCAGGTGGAAAAGCTTTTCCTTTTCCTCTTCGGTAAAGGGCAGGGCGCTTATGTGCCCGTAAACGGTATCGGTACAAAAAACGGGGTAGTCACTGCCGAAAAGCACCTTGTCTATGCCGAAGCGCATAATCAGTTCGTAGGTGCGCTCCTCGGTCAGGAAGGGACGTGCCTCGGAGCAGTCCACATATATGCCTGCGTCAAGCAGGTATTCCTCAGCCTGCTCCCATACGGAATAGCCGCCCAGATGTGCGCCTATCACCTTTAGGTCGGGGACGGTGTCGCACACTTTCCGCATACGCTTGGGGGTGGAATAGTCCGTGTTTTTGTCGCCCACGTGGAAAAGTATGGGCAGTCCCAGCTCGGCACAGCGGCGGTACAGGGGCAAAAGGGAAGGGTCATCTATAAAGATATGCTGAAAATCCGGGTGTATCTTAATGCCCTTTATGCCTGCTTCCGCAATGCGCTCTATCTCTGCCAGCGCCTCGCTCTCTCCCATATCGGGGTGGAAGGAGCCGAAGGGGATGTATGCGCTGTCAGCCGCGGCACACTGCAGTAAAAAGTCGTTGCCGGGGATGACGTTCTTCGCCTTCATAGCCGCCGAGGATATTACAAAACGGCAGTCCACACCCTTGGGTGCACGTGCTCTGAGCATGGCGGCGGTGCCGTTACCCTCCATATCAAGGGAGTAGTAGTTGCCCACGTTGACGGCGGCACGTTCCGCTATAGCATCGGGGAATATATGGGTGTGGAAATCTATAAGCTTTTTCATAAACTCTCCAAATTGTAACGGCGGAACGGTGTTGCCGTTCCGCCGTAAAATTACGCTGTGTGAATAAATGGTTTGCTCTCGCCTACAAGCTTTACGTATTTTCTGCGGACAGGTGCCGCAGAAAATGCACCTTGGTTTTTGCGAGTGCCGATTTTTAATCGGCGCGAAGGCGCGAGCGAACAAAAATGGTGCCTTTGTTGTTATTTCGGGGTCCCCGTCACGAACGAAGTGAGTGATGGGGTGTTTTTCGGGGTCCCCGTTGCGAACGAAGTGAGCAATGGGGAAAAGGCACGTGCCGCAGAAAATGCACCTTGGTTTTTGCGAGTGCCGATTTTTAATCGGC
>JAZSIW010000138.1:0-8813 GCA_045534025.1 Eubacteriales bacterium
TTGCGTATGCGGCAACAGAGCCTATATTACTTCCCATCAGACGATATACTGGCACAATCTTCATCTTCCAGGGCATCCCCTTGGACATTTCTGTCCTTGTGGCTATGATTTTGCTTATGATAGTATCGCTCTTTTTGCCAAGCATTTAGGGTTAAAGAAAGGGGAGAGTTTTACCGTGCTTGCACCGCATGAACTTAAAAACAAGGCGTTTTCCAAAGCTGTAAGAGGTTATAATCCTACCGAGGTTGACGACCATATAGAATTTTTGATAGAAAAATACACCGAGCTTTACAGGGAGAATACCGAACTTAACCGTAAGCTTCGTATTGCCGTAACAAAGCTTGATGAAATTAAGGATGAAGAGGAATCTATCCGAAGCACCCTTGTTAACGCACAGAAAATGGGCGAAAAGATTATCAAGGACGCTAACGATCAGGCAGACCTTATCACCGGCGCTATTAAGGAGCGTTGCGATGCGGTTATTGCCGACTTCAAGCGCCGTATGGTTAGCGAAAAAGAAGATTTGTGGAACATAAGAACTGCGGTTTTGGACTTTAAGACTGAGGTTTTCGAGCTGTACCGTAAGCATATTGAGGAGCTCCACAATATCAGCGTTAATAAGATAGAAGAGATAGTTCTGCCCAACGAAAACGCTATTGTAGAAGGTATTTTCGGTGATGTGGCAGAGGCTGTTAAGAACAATAACAGCTACGAACAGCAGGCGGCAGAAAGTGAAAACCTTAACCCCGTTAAGGAGGAGACGGAGCCTGCGGAGGTTCCTGCCGCTGTTTTCGAGCAGCCCGCGGCAGAGCCTGTGGTTGCAGACGATGATGAGGATCAGTTCATCAAAAGTCTGGAGAGCCTTAAAGATGAATAAGCATAGAATTTTACAATGCGAGTACCCCCTGTAAGGGGGTTAGGGCAGCCGTGCCTCCATTTAGGCGGAACGGCTGCTTTTCGGCGAAAATATAAAGATTTTTTAGAAAATGTGAGGACGAATGTTTTATGAAAGATTATAAGGACACGCTTAATCTTCCCGGTACCGGCTTCCCTATGAGGGCTAATTTGCCTCAGAAGGAGCCTGAAATTAAAAAGCATTGGGACGATATGGGGCTTTACAAGGGACTTATGGAAAAAGGCGCGGGCAAAAAGCCTTTTGTTATGCACGACGGCCCTCCTTACGCAAACGGTGATATGCATATCGGTCACGCCCTTAACAAATGCCTTAAGGATTTCATAATTAAAAGTAAAAATATGTCGGGCTATAAAGCGCCCTACATCCACGGTTGGGATACCCACGGTCTGCCTATAGAAAACCAGATGGTTAAAAAGCACGGCATCAAGCGCGGCAGCGTTGACGCGGTTGAGTTCCGCAGACTTTGCGAAGGCTTTGCAAGAGAAAACGTGGCAAAGCAGATGTCCCAGCAACAGCGCCTTGGCGTTATCGGCGATTGGGAAAACTCTTACCTTACCCTTATCCCCCTTTTCGAGGCAGAGCAGATTCGTATTTTTGGCGAAATGCAGCGTAAGGGTTACATCTATAAGGGCCTTAAGCCCGTTTATTGGTGTCCCACCGATGAAACCGCCCTTGCAGAAGCAGAGATTGAGTATGCGGATGACGAGTGCGATTCCATCTACGTAAAATTTGCCGTTACCGATGATAAGGGGCTGTTTGCACCCATCGTGGGTGACGCAAAGGTGTATTTTGTTATTTGGACCACCACCACCTGGACTCTTCCCGGTAACGTGGCTATCTGCGTAGGTCCCGACTTTGAGTACGGCCTTTACAAGTGCGGCGACGATTATCTTGTGCTGGCAGTAGAGCTTGCCGAGGCAGTTTCCAAGATTTGCGGCATAGAGGTAGAGCTTGCGGCAAAGTTTACGGGCAGCGACTTTGAGTATATCAAGACCGCCCATCCCTTTATCGACAGACAAAGCCTTGTTATCGTGGGTGACCACGTAACATTGGAAAGCGGTACGGGCTGTGTTCACACCGCACCCGGCCACGGTATGGAAGACTTTGCGGTTTGCCGTAATTATAAGGAGCTTGAGGTTATAGTTCCCGTTGACTCCAAGGGTAAGCTTAACGAGCTTGCAGGCAAATATCAGGGGCTGACCACCGCACAGGCTAACGTAGAGATTTTAAAGGATATAAAGGAAAGCGGCGCACTTCTTGCTACCCAGCACATAAACCACACCTATCCTCACTGCTGGCGTTGTAAGAACCCCGTTATCTTCCGTGCTACCGAGCAGTGGTTCTGCTCTGTTGACGATTTTAAGGACGAGGCTTTAAAGGCTATAAAGAACGTTCGCTGGATTCCCGGCTGGGGCGAAGCGAGAATAGAAAACATGGTTAAGGACCGTGCAGACTGGTGTATCTCCCGTCAGCGTAAGTGGGGCGTTCCCATTCCCATCTTCTACTGCGAAGACTGCGGCGAGCCCATAATTAACGAAACCACCATCGCACGTATAGCAGACGCCTTCGAAAAAGAGGGCAGTAACGCTTGGTATTCCCACACCGCAGAGGAGCTTATCGGCGATATGGCTGTTTGCCCCAAGTGCGGCTGTAAGGCGCTTAAGGCAGAGCAGGATATTATGGACGTTTGGTTCGACAGCGGCTCTTCCTACGCCTATGTTCTTGACCATTTCGCAGACCATTCCTTCCCTGCAGACGTTTACCTTGAAGGTAACGACCAATACAGAGGCTGGTTCCAGTCCTCCCTGCTTACCTCTGTTGCAACCAGAGGTACCGCCCCCTACAAGACCGTTATTACCCACGGCATGGTTGTGGACGGCGAAGGCAAGAAGATGTCCAAGTCCCTCGGCAACGGCGTTGACCCCTTGCAGGTTTGCAACACCTACGGTGCGGACGTACTTCGTCTTTGGGCTTCTTCCGTGGAATACACGGGCGAGGTTAGAATAAGCCCCGAAATTTTAAAACAGCTTTCCGAAATTTACAGAAAAATCAGAAATACCATTCGTATTCTTATGGCAAACCTTGGCAGTCCCGAGACGGACTTTGACCCCAACCGTGACATGGTTGCACCTGAAAAGCTTGAAGAGCTTGATAAGTGGGCGCTTTCCCGTCTTAACGGCCTTTGCCGCAGGGTTGGCGTTGCTTTTGAGAATTACGAGTTCCACAATATTTATCACGATTTGCACAATTTCTGTACCATCGATATGTCTAAGTTGTACATCGACATAACCAAGGACAGACTTTACTGCGAAAAGAAGGACGCGCCCGAGCGCAGAAGCGCCCAGACCGTTATGTATCACGTTTTAAGCGCGCTTATCCGTCTTGTTGCACCTATCCTTTCCTACACGGCAGAGGAAGCTTGGGGCTATATCTCCCACATAGAGGGTGAGGATACCGCCAGCGTGTTCTATAACGATATGCCCGCCTTTAACGAAGCTTTTGACTTCCCCGAAGCGGAAGCACGCTACAACGCTATCTTTGATGTAAGAGATGACGTTATGAAGGCGTTGGAGCTTGCCCGTGCAGAAAAGCGCATCGGTAAGTCTCTTGAAGCTAAGATTACCATCTACGGCAACGCAGATAATGCCGCCATCAAGCTTTTCCGTCAGTACAGTGCAGAGGAGCTTAAGGCTTTGTTCATCGTTTCCAAGGTAGTTATAGAAGAAGGCGACGCACCTGCAAGCGCTTTTGCTGACACTCAAAGCGGTATAGCCGTAGCGGTTGAAGAAGCAAGCGGCGAAAAGTGCGTACGTTGCTGGATGTATACCGAAGAGGGCGTTACCGACAGCGAAGGTCAGCCTTTGTGCTGCCGTTGCAAAAAGGTTACGGAGTAAACTTTTATGAACAAAAAAAGGCTAATTTGGTACATCACGGGCGCGCTTATTATACTCTTTGTTGCAGCCTTTGACCAAATCAGTAAAGAACTTGTTGTTGCCCATCTTAAGGATAAGGACGCCGTTTCCGTTATAAAAGGCGTGATAAGCTTTGACTACACCACCAATACGGGTATGGCATGGGGTATGCTTAAGGAGCATCGCTGGGTGTTTATGAGCATCTCTACCGTTGCAATCCTGGGCTTTGCCACCGTGTATTTTGCGGTAAAGGAACAGCACCCCCTGTTCAGGCTGGCTGCAGGCTTTGTTATCGGCGGCGGCATCGGTAATATGATAGACCGTCTCTTCCGTCCCGAGGGCGGCGTGGTGGACTTTATCAGAACCGATTTTATGAGCTTCCCCTCCTTTAACGTGGCGGACTCCTTTATTACGGTTGGCGTGGTTATGCTTATGGTTTACTTTTTGTTCCTTGACCACAAGCAACAAAAGCCTTTGATATTTGACGAGAAAAAGGAAAAGAGCGATGAATGAAGAAAATGCCCTTTCCCTTGAAGAAGAAATAAGCCTTGTTGCCGAGGAAGAGGCACGGCTTGACGTGTTTGCCGCGGCGGCGGCGGATATCAGCCGTGCAAGGGCGCAGTCGCTTATAGAACAAGGGCTTGTAACAGTTAACGGACTTGCCGCCCTAAAACGCACCAAACTAAAGGCAGGCGACCGTGTTACAGTGCTGTTGCCCCCTCCCGAGGAGATAGAGGCAAAGCCCCAGAATATTTCCATAGATGTAGTTTACGAGGATGATGATCTGCTTGTGGTGAACAAGCCTCAGGGTATGGTTGTGCATCCTGCCGCAGGCAACCCGGACGGCACCTTGGTAAACGCTCTGCTTTATCACATGAAGGGGCAGCTTTCATCTATAAACGGCAAGCTTAGACCGGGCATCGTCCACCGTATAGACAAGGACACGGCAGGTCTGCTTATGGTAGCTAAGAACGATAAAGCCCATATTTCTTTGGCAGAGCAGATTGCCGCCCACAGCTTTACCCGCTGTTACGAGGCGGTGGTTAGGGGCTGTCCCAAGGAGGAAACGGGCACGGTTAACGCACCCATCGGCCGTCACCGCACAGACCGCAAGCGTATGGCGGTGGTTGCGGGCGGGAGGGAAGCGGTAACCCACTACAGCCTTATAAAGGCGTACAAGGGCTTCAGCCATCTGCGTCTGCAGTTGGAAACGGGCAGAACTCACCAGATACGTGTGCACATGGCGCACATCGGTCATCCCGTGGCAGGGGACCCTGTCTACGGCGGTTCCGAGCTGGCAGGGCTTACGGGTCAATGCCTGTTTGCAAAGCACATCGGATTTATGCATCCCACAAGCGGAAAATGGCTGGAGTTTGAGGCACAGCTACCCGAATTTTTTACCAAAGCACTAAATTTTTTAGATAAAATCAGCGGTTAATTACCGCACACATTCAGCGGAGGATTTTTGTATGGAAAATCAGCACATCCTTAAGGAAAGAGCAGCAAAAATGCGCTACTTGCTTGTAAAAGCTTTGCACGGTGCAGGCTCGGGGCATCCCGGCGGTTCTCTTTCCTGTGCAGACATTGTAAGCTATTTGTATTTTGACAAGATGAACGTTTCTGCCACAGACCCCAAGAACCCCGACAGAGACCGTTTTGTTATGTCCAAGGGTCACGCTTGTCCCGCTTTGTACACTGCGTTGGCTATGAAAGGCTTCTTCCCCGAGGAAGAGCTTTGGAGCCTGCGTAAGATTGACGGTAAGCTTCAAGGTCACCCCGATATGGTTAATATCTCCGGCATAGATATGTCCACAGGCTCTTTGGGGCAGGGCGTTTCAGCCGCTTGCGGTATCGCTTTGGCAGGCAAGGTTGACGGTAAGGATTACCGTGTATACACAATCCTCGGCGACGGCGAGATACAGGAAGGTCAGGTTTGGGAGGCGGCTATGTTTGCCGCTCACTACGGTCTGGACAAGCTTACTGCCTTTATAGATTATAACGGTTTGCAGATAGACGGTGATGTGCATCAGGTTATGAGCCCTGCACCCATCGATGAAAAGTTTGCCGCTTTCGGCTGGCACGTTCAGGTTATTGACGGTCACAGCTTTGAGGAGATAGATGCTGCTGTTACCGCTGCCGAGGCAGTAACGGACAAGCCCTCCGCTATTATCTGCCGCACCGTTAAGGGCAAGGGCGTTTCCTTTATGGAAAACGAGGCTGGCTGGCACGGCAAAGCCCCCAATGCAGAGCAGTATGCCGTTGCAGAGGCAGAGCTTGCCGCCGCTTATGAAAAAGCACTTAAGGAGGTTGAGGGCAAATGAGCAAGATAGCAACAAGAATGGCTTACGGTCAGGCGCTTTGCGACCTTGGCGATAAGTATGATTTTATAGTAATGGACGCTGACCTTTCCGGCTCTACCCAGACGGGTATGTTTGCCGCAAAGTTTCCCGAAAGATTTTTTAACTGCGGTATAGCAGAGCAGAATATGCTTTCCGTTGCGGCAGGTATCGCAACCACAGGCAAGCCTGTATTTGTTTCATCCTTCGCTATGTTTGCCGTTGGCAGAGCCTACGAACAGATACGTAACTCCGTGTGCCACCCCGGTCTTAACGTTAAGATCTGTGCGAGCCACGCAGGTGTTACCGTAGGCGAAGACGGTGCGACCCATCAATATTGTGAGGATTTGGCAGTGCTCCGCACCATTCCCAACCTTACCATAATCAGTCCTGCGGATGCAACCGAGGCTTATGCGGCTATGGAAGCTGTGCTTAATCACGACGGTCCCGTTTACGTGCGCCTTGGCAGATTTGCCGTACCGGTTGTTTTTGATAAAGAAAATTATAAGTTTGAGATGGGCAAGGCTGTGCCTATTTACGAAGGTGACGATGCCGTTGTTTTTGCAACAGGTATAATGCTTGCCGCCGCTATGGAAGCAAGAGATATCCTTGCTAAGGAAGGCATAAACATTTCCGTTGTTAACGTACACACCATCAAGCCTATAGATAAAGAAACCGTTATTAAGTATGCCCAAAAGACAGGCAGGGTTGTTACCGCAGAGGAGCACACCGTTATCGGCGGCTTGGGCGGCGCTGTGGCAGAGGTGCTTTCTGAAAACGCACCTACCCGTATGAAGCGGGTTGGCCTTAATGATATGTTTGGCAAAAGCGCACCTGCAGGCCAGTTGCTTGACTATTACGGTCTTAATGCGGCAGGTATAGTAGATGCTGTTAAGTCTTTGATGTAAGCCTATGAAAAAACCTATAATTGCTTTATATCCCTCCTATACTCCTGCAGATAACCGCCAAAACGTACTTATGCGCTATATTCATGCGGTGGAGATAGCGGGCGGCGCTCCTTTTCTGCTTCCCCTTACAACAGATGAAGACATAATAGAAACCATGGTGGACATGTGCGACGGTATGATTTTTACCGGCGGTGACGATGCACATCCCCGTCATTACGGTGCTTGCTTGCACGAGGGCTGCGGGGACTTGTGTCCGGAGCGCGACGCAGGTGAGATGGCGTTTGCAAAGCAGTTCCTTAAAACTCAAAAGCCTTTTCTTGCAATTTGCCGCGGCATACAGCTTATAAATATTATGTACGGCGGTACTTTGTATCAGGATATAAATTTAGAGCGCGGCAGGGGACTTGTCCATAGACAGCAGCCCCCGTACAGTAACGGCTCTCACGGCGTAAAGCTTAAAAAGGACGGCTTTATTGCAAAGCTTGTGGGCAGTGACGAGCTGTGGGTAAACAGTATGCACCACCAAGCGGTTAAACAGCTTGGCAAGGGGCTTGTTATCGAAGGTTATGCCACAGACGGTGTAACGGAAGCACTTGTGGCTACCGACCGTCCATTCGGTGTGGCGGTACAGTGGCACCCCGAATGTATGGTGGATACAGACGAGGTTTCCTTTAAGTTCTTCAAAGCTTTAATCAAAGCAGCTGAATAATAAAAGAACCCCTTAACCGCTTTTGGGTTAAGGGGTTCTTTTCTTGTGTTGTTTTATCTGTTTATTCCGCAGGGGTAGAGCTGAAAACGGTTTCTATCCCGTCTTCGTCGGTAATATAAAGCTTGCCGCCGTCTGCAATGTAGTCGTAAACGCTTACGTTTGCCTTATCGTCTTTAATATAGGTAAAATAGAACTGACCGTCTTTTATGCCCCAAAATGCGTCGCACTTTTCGTCACCGTTAAGATATCTGCCGGTGCCGTCTGCTTCCAACTCCATATCAAAATCGGTGCCGTACCAATTGCCTGCCATGTTGTCGTCACCGCCGTTTTTGGGATAGTCAATTTCCGTTTCCACCCTTTGATATTTGTTGGCGCGGTTGTATTTGTCTACAATTGCAAGCTCTTCGCCTTCAAACCAGTAGCTGTACTCCTCCAGCTCCAGCTCTATGTCCAGCTTGCGTATGGAAATATAAAGCTTCCCATCTTCTGCGTACCAACGTATGTTAAGGGTTTCGTCATTTTTGGCGTTGCCGGTGGTCATAAGTCCGCTGCCGTCTTCGTTAAGTTTGTACGACATGGTAATGCCGTCAACCGTACAGCTCCAATCGCCTGCAATGGCAGGGTCTATTTCGTGCTCTACGGCGTCATCCTGTCTGTTCGGGTTGGGGCCGGATTTGTACAGCGTGCTGTTGCCGTTAACGCTAAGGGTTATTCCGTCTTCTCCTACGGAATATTCGTATTCTACGGTAATGGGTGAGCCGTCAAGTGCAACAATAAGCTTGTTGCCCTCCACGCCCCATCTTATGGTATTTACAGAACGCGTGTGCCCCGTGTAGGACAAAAAGTTGCCTGTGCCGCCTTTTTCAAAAATGTATGTTCCCACAGCGGTTTCGTCAGCGCCCGTCCAGGCACCTATAAGTATATCGTCGATCTTATCGGGGACAGCGACAGGTGTTTTGCTTTCGGTCTGTCCTGTCTTGCTTTCGGTCTGTTCTGTCTCGCTTTCGGTCTGTTCTGTCTTGCTTTCGGTCT